>CAYRTN010000056.1:0-9489 GCA_964427235.1 uncultured Chthoniobacter sp.
GATGCGGGCCAGTCTGGCTACATCGCGGACATCAAGATTGGGACTGCTCATGCGGGAGATATTGGTAGGAGTTTGCGGCGGATTTGTCCAAAAGTTTGATGGATCACTTGGGCAGCTCGCGAAGACGCTGGACAAAGTGATGTTCGATTACGACCTCTCTACCGGATTCGTTTTCCATGCGAAGATGCCCCATTGGATCAAGGCCGATGAAGGATCCGTAGACGGTTCGCCCGTCGGATAGAGTCAATTCTACTGGGCGAAATTCAGTCCAACTTTCGTTAAGTTCGTCGATAGCCGCAGCTATGCCGCCATCGATCATTTGTTGGTGTCCCTGGGTGAGCGCCTCCAAGACACCTCGCATGACCTCATCGACTGACGGAGGGGAAGTCATCTGCGCAGCCAGTGATGTCGTTGAGGAAAGAAGTTCGGGACATTCGAGCCACGGCTGGTTGGTAATATTAAGGCCGATGCCAACGACGATGTTGCCGGTCGCCGGTTGCTCAAGGAGAAGTCCGGCAAGCTTGCGGTCGGCACAGAGGAGGTCGTTCGGCCATCGCAAGCGAACGTCGGGCAGGCCAAGAGTACGCGCGTAGCGCAAAAGTGAAGCCCCAACCCGGAGTGAAAAACCGGTCCAGAGCGAAGGCGCGCCCAATGCGGGAAGGGAGGCGGAGAGCCAAAGCCCACCAGGGTTGGAAACAAATGCTCGCCCAAAGCGTCCGCGTCCCCGTGACTGGGCATCCGCGCGAACGGCGTTCCACGGCGAAAGCGTGCGACAGATGTCGTTGGTGGATCCGGTCGTTGTATAATGGTGGATATGCCAGATCCTGCCGACCGATGTGGCCCACTCTTGATTTCCGCTAAAAATATCGTGCGAGCGAGAGTCTAATTCTTCGTTGACAGGCATTGGTGAATTTAGGCAGATGAAGACTCCCAATCCAAACACATCCATACATGAAAAAAATACTCCTCTCCACATCTGTAGCTGTCATCGTCCTTTCATTGGCCGCCTGCGCCCAAAAAGGAAACTGCGCCAAATCTTCTTGTTCCAAGCCAAGCGCTAAAAAAACGGAATGCGCCAAAAGCACCTGTTCTAAGCCTTGCGCCTCATCGACTACCTCCGCTCCGAAAAAGGGAGGATCCCAAACCTCTGCAGTTGCTAAAAAGACCGGATCTGACGCCGCCAGCACAGTCAAGTCGACCGCCAAAAATATCGGAAATACGGCAGCTAACGCCGCCGCAGGAACTGTAAATACCGCCGCGGACGCCGTTGGAACCGTCGGAAATACGGCAAAAGCCGCCGGCGAGACCGTCGTAAATACTGGCAAGGCCGCCATCAATCGCAATCCGGTGAAGGGCGTTGAAAATGCTGTTGAGGCTGCTGTTGGTGGCACTTTCAAAACAGCCGAGTCTGCTGTCGGTGGAACCGTTCAAACAGCAGGTCAAGCTACCGGAACCGTTCTCGGTGCCGCTGCAGATACCACTGTGACGGGAGTTGGGGCCGCAAAGGGCGCTGCGACAACCGCCGTTGGTGGCGTTCAGACTGTTGGCACGGCCACTGGTGAAGCCGTTAAGGCGGCTCAGCCTAAGGCAAACGCCCAGTAGTATCCCAGTTTGCCTTGCAACCGCCGCAGGTATTTCCCTGCGGCGGTTTTGCTTTTAATGAGGCAGGAGCGCAGAGCGCGTGATGTGTTTAACGATTTTGCATCAGAGAAAGGGATTGCCTGTCGCCGCATCTTCCCCAAGATTACACACCGTTAATTCATGAGCTCAGAAACATCCGAAGCAAAGCCACTCGCCGCAAACGAAATCCTCAAAGCTGCCTCGCATCACTTACGTGGTACGATAGCCAATGAACTCGCTGATTCCTCCACGGGAGC
This sequence comes from uncultured Chthoniobacter sp., assembly GCA_964427235.1. GTDB lineage: Bacteria > Verrucomicrobiota > Verrucomicrobiia > Chthoniobacterales > Terrimicrobiaceae > UBA967. The sequence continues at coordinate 1,878 of CAYRTN010000056.1, forward strand.
GATCACTGAGGACGCCGGTCAGCTTACCAAATTTCACGGCCTTTATCTCCAAGACGATCGGGATCTCCGAGTCGCTCTCAAAAAAGCCGGCAAAGAGAAGGCATTTTCGTTTATGTTGCGCGTTCGCCTGCCCGGCGGTAAGGCCACGCCTTCGCAATGGTTGGTTCTTGATAAGCTTGCTGCCGACGTAGCGTCGCCGTCGTTGCGCTTGACCACCCGCCAGACATTTCAGTTTCACGGAGTGCTTAAGGGTAATGTGAAAAAACTCATCAAAGGGATGCACAAGGCCCTTCTTGATTCCATTGCCGCTTGTGGCGATGTGAATCGCAATGTGATGGCGCCACCAAACCACGAGCGTAGCACTGCTGCTCAAGAGGTCTACGAGCATGCGAAAGCCTGGAGCGAGTATGCTCTTCCAAAAACCCGCGCCTACCATGAGATCTACCTCGACGAGGAATTGGTTGCCGGTGGAGAGCCAGAGCAGGAGCCAATGTATGGCGATACCTACCTCCCGCGTAAATTTAAAACAGGCTTCGTTCTGCCTCCCTCCAATGATGTGGATATTTTCTCACAGGACCTCGGTTTCATCGCGATCATCGAGAATGATAAACTCGTTGGCTACAATGTCACTGCCGGCGGTGGACTGGGAATGAGCCATGGAAATAGCGAAACATTCCCGCGTTTGGCTGATGTACTGGGCTTCATTGCGCCCGATCAAGTCAACAAAATCGGCGATGCCATTCTGACAACGCAGCGGGACTTTGGTGACCGCACCAACCGCAAGCACGCCCGTTTGAAATACACTATCGAGGATCGCGGAGTGGAGTGGTTCAAAGGAGAGGTTCAGAAACGCTCAGGCATCACTTTTCAAGCTCCGCGCGCCTACCATTTTACAACCATCCAAGATCCGGTCGGTTGGCATGAATGTGCCGATGGCAACTGGTTCTATGGACTCCACATTTTGAGTGGCCGCATCGTGGATAAGGACGGTTGGATGATGAAGACAGCCCTTCGTGAAATCGCCGCGATTCACACAGGCGACTTCCGCCTCACCCCTTCGCAAAATCTCAGTATCGCGGGTGTTACTCCTGCGATGAAACCTCAGATCGAGGCGATCCTTGCGAAACACGGACTCGACAAGGAAAACGACCGCTCTGGTCTCCGTTTGAACGCCCTTTCTTGCGTAGCCCTTCCGACTTGCGGTCTCGCCCTCGCCGAAAGCGAGCGCGCGCTTCCTGACATCCTTGAAAAGTTTGAGGTCGTCTTTGATGAATACGGGCTGCATCACGATGCCATCAGCCTCCGTATCACTGGATGCCCGAATGGTTGCGCGCGCCCGTATTTGGGTGAAATCGGCTTCGTCGGAAAAGCTCCCAATAAATACGCACTCTACCTCGGAGCCGGCTATAATGGCACCAGATTGAACCGCCTTTTCTCGCCGAGCACGACGATTGAAAATGCGATTGAAATGCTTCGTCCCATCATCAAAAGCTACTCGCTCGAGCGTCAGTCAGGCGAAGGCTTTGGCGACTACTGCAATCGAGTCGTCCTTCCCGCCGATGCCACGTTCCACAGCGTAGGAACGCCGATCGCCGCTTAAAAAAGATGGGGAGATGTCGACCTGAACCCAAAGAGGGGCGTCGCTGGATCAGGGGGATATCTCTCGGCAACGAAGTTGAGCGCTGAAAAGCCGCTTCCGAATGAAGTTGCTAATGTGACGACCATGAAAGTCTGCCAATAAGCCTTGATTTGCTCCAAGATACTTTAGATCGTACCCAGTTAATGAGGTCCGGTTTAGTTAAATCAGTCTACAAATCTCTCCTTGCGTTTATCCTTCTTTGGGGAGTAGGGAGGCTGAATGCTGAAACAAAGGCGCCTATACAGCATCCGAAGGATCAGATTGCTTTGCAGCTTGGAGCAATCCAGATGGGGTATGCGATTCCGTTCACACTTCCTGAAAATATCTCTGCCGAGAAGATGCAGGAAGCCGTCAACGCGCTCGTCATGGGGCGTAATTCGCTGAATGCGACAGTCGCAAACCCTGCCGAGAAGGTGCAAGGAGCGCAGGCTTGTCCAAGTGTCGACTCGGTGGAATATCGAGACCAACTCTACTCCGCAGTGAGGTCTGTGGTGGCCTCGCCGGTCGTCGCAACGATTAAGGGGAATGCTATGTTGGCGAATAATGTTCGAGTCAGTGTTGCGGCAACTAAGCTGACTCGGCCTTCAAGTGAGTGGACGATGCCGATGCGTTATACGCTGGCACCCAGTCTAAGTGAGGTTACTAGTCAAGTGGTGGATGGGCTCATTTCAACTAGATTGATGCCTGCTGAATTTGCACCGGTGATGATTTCAGTGACAGGTGGAGTGCGGTCAGTGGGTTCAGGATTATCAGGTCAGAGCGTACCTTCATTCCAAGTTGGGAAGTATGAAGTGACATGTGAAGAGTGGCAGGATGTCCAAGCATGGGCTGTTTCGAACGGGTATGCGGACTTGGATGGAATTGGCGGTGGCGGCGGTGAGCAAAATCCTGTCGTGAGTGTGAGTTGGCACGATGTGGTAAAATGGTGCAATGCGAAGAGCGAGAAGGAAGGGATGGTTCCAGTTTATAAGGTGGGTGGAGCTACCTACAAGATTGGGGAAAGTGTGCCGACAGTGGACGGAAGCGCGAATGGTTATCGGTTGCCGACGGAGAGCGAATGGGAGTGGGCAGCGCGAGGAGGGATGGAGACGAAAGGATTTACCTATAGTGGGAGTAATGACGCGAACGCTGTGGCATGGTATTATAGCAATTCGCCTGAAGGCCCGAAAGAGGTTGGGATGAAAGCTCCCAACGAACTAGGGATTTATGACATGAGTGGGAATGTATACGAGTGGTGTTGGGATTTGTGTGATCAGGAATGTCCTCACCGCCGATTCCGTGGAGGCAGTTGTATCAACCTTGCTAACTACTGTACCGTTGCCTTCCGCGACAACCTTGGCTACCCAAACAATAGACTTAACTGCATCGGTTTTCGTCTCGCTCGTAGTTCAGAAAACTAGCTTTCTGAGTTCATGGGTTACTGGACGGATTGTCGCAGTCCTGCTGTGTAGGCGTTGAAGACGAGTTGTATTTGATCTCGTACACGGCGGAATGTATTTAGGATTTCTTCTTCCGTTCCCGTAGCGTGGGCAGGGTCGTCGAACCCCCAATGGTAGCGGTGCACTTGCCCTGGAAACATTGGGCAGGCTTGGTCGGCTTTGCCGCAGACGGTGATCACTGTATCAATTTTGCTCCCCAAAAAATCATTCATGTGTTTCGAGGTGTGGGCGGAAATATCGATCCCGATTTCGGCCAGAGCGGCGATGGCTTGAGGGTGGACATAGCCCGCTGGATTTGATCCCGCACTGTGGACTTCAATGATATCTCCGGCTGCGGCCCGGAGGATGCCTTCAGCCATGTGGCTGCGGCAGGAGTTGCCCGTGCAAAGGATGAGGACGGATGGTTTGTTCATGGATTTTTGGAAAGGGTTTTCTGATACCAGTCTCGGGAACGAACGCAGGCCCTGCATACAGAGAGCATGACGGGTACTTCCACAAGAACGCCGACGACGGTTGCCAAAGCGGCCGGAGAAGCTGGGCCGAAGAGCGTGATGGCGACAGCAACGGCCAACTCAAAGAAATTACTGGCTCCGATCAGCGCGCCCGGAGTCGCGACATCGTGCCGGATTTGGAAGCGCTTCATGAGGGCGTAGGTGAGTCCGGAGTTGAAATAAACTTGAATCAAAATCGGCACCGCTAGCAGCAGCACGGCCGTCCAATTTTGGATGATATTCTCGGCCTGAAACGCAAAGATCAGTGTGAGCGTGGAAAGGAGGGCTAGAATCGTCACGGGGCGAAATCGGGGGAGAAACTGCTTCTCAAACCACGTGCTTCCGAAGCCTCGAATCAATGCCACTCGGCTTACCCAGCCTGCCGTGAGTGGAATGACGATAAAGGCAAACACCGAGGTGAGCAAAACACCACTTGGAATGTGAACGCCCGTGACCCCAGCTAGTAGCATCACGATCGGCGCAAACGCAAAAATCATGATTAGGTCGTTGATGGCGACCTGTGCGAGCGTGTAGGGGCCGTCCCCATCGGTGAGATAGCTCCAGACGAAGACCATCGCCGTGCAGGGAGCTGCGGCGAGGATGATCAATCCGACGACGTAGTTTTGAGCCGATTCTGCGTCGATCCAGCCGAGCGCATTGCTGAAGAGGGTCGTGATGAAGAGCCATCCCAGCGCAGCCATGCTCAGCGGCTTCACGATCCAATTCACAAATAGCGTAATGAATAATCCGCCGGGCTTGGCGAAAACACCTTGGATTCCGCCAAAGTCGATCTTCAGCATCATGGGATAAATCATCAGCCAAATGAGGATAGCGATCGGTATATTCACATGGGAATCGGTGCCGAATTCCCAAGCCCCGATGCGGCGTGTCAAATCAGGGAATAAACGCCCCAGAGCTAGCCCGAGGGCCATGCAGGCGAAAACCCAAACAGTCAGGTAACGTTCGAAAAAATCGAGTTGTTTCCCTTTTGCGGCGGTGTTGTCAGATTTCATTGTTGGGCTAGCAGCAACCGGATGTGCCGCATCCGCAGCTCCCGCTGGACGATGGCGAACCGGACTTAGTGAGTAGATTTCCCGCGAGGATCACTCGACGGACAGGTTTGCCGGTTTCCGGGTGATGCGTGAGTGCTTCATCGTGGATGGATTGCTTGATCTCGAAGCACTCTGGGGTCTCGGTTTCGGTGATGGTTTCGTAAACGTAGGTGGGCATAGTTGGTGTGTTGGGTTGGTTATGTAGGGGAGAAGATTTTCAAAAGCGCCTCGGCGCCGACAGGCTCGGAAACTTGCCAGTCGATGAGGCAGGCCGGGCCTTGGGCGGGGTGGAGGACTTCCTTGAGATAGGGGAGTTCACGGTGGGCGCGCTCGACAAGAAGCGGATCGCGCAAGGGAAGTCTGTGGAAACTTTGATTCACGATCCAAGCGGCCGGCTCGATGCCGGCACGGCGCAGATCCTCCTGCAGGGCCGCGGCCTCATGCACTGGTGTTGCCTCCGGCAGTGTCACAATGAGAACGTGAGTGAAGTTGGGGTCTCTCAGTCGCGAAAGCAATTGGCTCACCTCCTCGGGGGCGCTGTGGGTTTTGCGGTTGATTTCCTTGTGGTAGGCGAGTGACGCATCCAAGAGAAGGAGCGTGTGACCCGTCGGTGCGGTATCCAGAACCACGAACCCCTCTTGGGCCTCGGCCACGGTGCGCGCAAACGCTCGGAAGACCGCAATTTCTTCTGTGCAGGGAGATTTTAAATCCTCCTCAAGCAAGGCGCGTGAATCGGCATCCAGTTTTCCGCTTTGCTCTGCCAGCACCTGCTCGACATAAGCCGCCGTTTCGACGGCAGGATCGATGCGGCTAACCGTAAGCGAACCGCGATTTCCCTCCAAGGCGTCACTGAGATGGGCGGCGGGATCTGTGGTGGAGAGGGTGACTCGGTGGCCTTGTTCCGAGAGCCAGAGCGCCACCGCGGCGGCGATCGTTGTTTTGCCAACGCCCCCCTTTCCCATGGTGAGAATGAGGCCGCGTCCGGAAGAAGCTATTTTTTCAAGTAGAGGAATGGGGGGGCTGAAGTCTCCGATCGGGCTTATCGAAATGGGCTGCGGTGGGAGCGTCGAGGTGCCTTGTGTGGATCCGAGTAGATCGCGCAGCGTTTCGATGCCCAGCAGGTTGTGGGGGCGAAGAGCGACGCGATGGACGGGGAGAATCGATAAAAAATTCAAAGCGCCGAGTAATGCTTTTTCCTGGCGCGCAAAAAAAGCCTCCGCCACCGCGTCACTCGGCGAACTCGGCTGGAAGAGTCCATTTAAAATCAACACCTGCCTACGAATCCCCAAAGCTTCCAACTCCGCGTGCGCGCGAGCTGCTTCTCGGAGTGAGGCCGATTGGGCGCGACTCACGATCACCACTAATGTGCTGGCGGCATCCGCGAGGCTAGCGAGCGCAGCTTCATAAATGGTGCGTTGTTTTTCCAAGCCGGCCAACGGTCCGAGGCAAGTGGCCCCGGAGGTATTCGCTGCGAAAAATCCCGTCCAGGCCTTGGGCAGCGCGAGCAGGCGAAGAGTGTGGCCTGTGGGTGCGGTATCAAAAACAACATGGTCGTAGCCAGCGGTGGATAGCCGATCGCCCAGCAAGCGAGAGAACTCGTCGAATGCCGCGATTTCCATCGTGCAGGCTCCGGAAAGTTGCTCCTCCATGCTGCGCAGGGCCACCTCGGGCAAGAGACCGCGCATGGGAGCGATGATTTTTTCCCTATAGGCCTGGGCCGCTTCGACCGGATTGATATTCAGCGCATCGAGGCGCTCACATCCGGGTATCGCTGTCGGTGCGCCACCGAGTTTGACCGCCAGTAATTCGTCCAGATTCGATGCCGGATCGGTACCCACCAAGAGAACGCGCCTGCCAGTATCAGCCAATGCCAGTGCGGAAGCGCAGGCAAGAGACGTTTTGCCTACCCCGCCCTTGCCGGTAAAAAACAAAAATCGTGGGGTATCCTTGAGCCAAGCCGCTCTTTCTTCAGGCGGCTTCATGGTGTGAGGGGGGCCGTGGAGGACTCGGCACTCACATGCGCGCGAATCCATTCTGCACGCTGGTCGTGATCGGGATAGCGCCCTTTGAGTGCCAGCACTCCATCAATGTAAAATAAGGGCAACGCTTCGAGCCCCTCGTCATTCAGGAGCGCACGTACCGCAAGGTTTTGAGCAAAAGCCAAAGGTTGCTGGGCGAGATTAAATCTTTCTACATGCACCCCGCGTTCTTTCAGTTGTCCTAAAAAACCGGCCACTTGAGGCAGGATCGGATCGACCTCCGGTCCACACACTCCGGTATTGCAACACATCGCTGGATCAAAAACCTGGATCGTCTTCATATTATTTAGTTAAATCGCCAAATACTTTGTTTTAGCAGCACTCCTGATTTTCGGTGTTTTTCGGTCTCACTTGGTTAATTAAATCTACGCATCGAAAAAATTCCAGTAGGCAAGGACACCGCAAGCGGTAAAATTGATTCAAGCCCCTTTTCTCTACCTCAAGCCATCCTGATTTCTTCATTATGGAAAGATGCTTGGAAACAGTGGAAATGTCGGCGCCCACCAATTTCGTGAGGTCTTGCACGCAGCGTTCTCCATCGCACAGAGCTTCCGCAATGAGAACGCGGGACGGATGCGCTAGAGCTTTGATAATGTCGGCACGAATTTCCGATCGAGTTTCAGTTTGCGGATTCATCAAGAATATCTATTTGGCAGAATGACCAAATAAAAGCAAATTGTAAGCTTTGGCGAGTTTATTCGCTTGAGATGAGAGGGGATATCAGGAACTCAATGCGTTTGCTTGATGGCTTTGGCGATGGGGGAGGTAAAGGCGGCGATTTCGGAATTGAGATCTGGGTGGGTGCCGAATTCTCCAATGCGGCGTACGATGGCGCTGCCAACGACGACCGCATCACATTCCTTCGCGACTTCCGCTGCTTGTTCGGGGGTGGAAATGCCGAATCCGACGGCGATGGGGAGTTTGGTGTGGGATTTGATTTCGCGCACTTGAG
>CAYRTN010000057.1:0-9208 GCA_964427235.1 uncultured Chthoniobacter sp.
GACTCCTCCTTGCGAGCCAAAATGGAGATTGCTCACACTCACTTCGCAATGGGTGACTACAAAACAGCAGCCCAACTTTACTCCCGCCTCAAACTTATTAAAATGACCCAAGCGGAAGCCAGCGAAGTCGCCTTCCGGACGGCTTACATCGATTACCTTTCGGGTGATTTTACTGCCTCCCTCACCGCTGCACAAAGTTTCCTGACCACCTACCCCGCGAGCCCCCTCGCCCCTGAAGCCCAATACTTGGTCGCTCAATCTCTCAAATCCCTTGGGCGCACCGATGAGGCCATGAAGGAAACCCTCAAACTTCTTGCTGCCGGTCGTGAGTTCGGCAAAAAGAAACCCGCTATATGGGCCTACTGGCAGCGGAAAACCGGTAACGAAATCGCCAACGAGCTCTACGAAGGCGGCGATGCCATCGGCGCACTCAGTATTTACCAAAAACTCGCTGAACTCGACGATAATCCGAACTGGCGTGCATCCACCGTTTATCAAATCGGACTCTGTTTCGAGCGTCTTCGCCACTTGGAACGCGCTCGCGAAGCCTACCGCTTCATTATCGATAAAATTCCCGTCAACGCGAACCCAGACAGCGACGCGCTCATCGGAGTCAACCTTGCCACCCTGCGCGATATGGCTCAGTGGAGACTGGAAAACCTGACCTGGCTCGAGCAAACAGAAAAAGACATCTACCCGCTCCTGGACAAACCCACCCCTACCCCTGATCTCCAACCCGCCTCCCTCAAGCCAACTCCAACGAACGCCCAAGCCACACCAGCGACATTGCAAACAGCTCGCGCTTCAACCCCAGCGAAAGCCAATCCGCCGCAAACCGCTCCAAGCGCCCCCGCCCCCAAGTCCTCCGCTGCCATCAGTTCAAACAGCAATTGACTCTTTTGACTGATTTAGTTAGGCCGACTTAGCTCAAAAAGCATTAATTCAGGCTTTGATTTACAGATTCAAAATCCTAAGGTTCAGAGTCATTCATAAAATCAGCGGATGGACTACGATCCGGTCCGCAACTGGCATGACAACTGCTGTCTGACTACAGCATAATTTTTAAAAACCATGTTTCCACTTCTCGCACTCACGGCAGCCAAAGTTGGCTCCAATCTTCTCAGTAATGCTGCAACCAACGCCGGCGATAATGCAAAAGCGGCTTCAGAGGCCAATTCAAATACCGCCAAGAAGGCTGCATTCGCTCAGATGATGGCAAAGGTGGCCTCATCGCCACAGGTCAAAAATGCTAATTTTCTTCACGGACAAGGCATTGGTAATCGGAGCGATGCCGAGATGACACTTAATCAAATCTCTCAAAAAATTCTCCAGTCACCCGAAGTCTCTGCGATCACAGGAGGCCGATCTGAGGCGTTCGATTTGAAGTTTCTCCCTGATGGAAATGTGTCGGTCAAAACGGCGGACGGCGTGGAACATGTCGTAAGTTTGGAGGGCAACCTCAAAGAAACCTCACAAAAAGCCCTACAGATTATGGATAGCGTCAAGGTGGCCTTCCCACAGGGCCCAAGCGGAATGAATCCGGACTCGAATGCCGGATATCTCCACATCGTTCCAGGCGGCAGGTCAACTCTTTGCCTCTAAGACGAGCGGAGAATTCCCCAATCAGGCCAAACGGCTGGCGAACACCCATCCTTGGCACTTGAGCTGAGTTTTATTTGGTAGCTTCGCGGCGCTCGAATCCTTCGCCGAACTGCATTTTGTCTTTCGTTGACGAGACGAAAAAAACAACGCTTTTCAAAGCGGCAATTTCTGCCGCGCGAGGACTTCTCATTTGGGAATGATCTGCCACGGATATTGGTTGCATGAGTCATTTGAGAAGATGACGGAAGATGGCACACTGTATGCTAGGTAATTCAACATGGAAATGGTTGCCTCACTCTTCAACAGCGATAATTACACGGCTGTTAAAAAAATGATGGACGTCACGGCTCTTCGCCATGCCGCCATCGCGAGCAATATCGCCAACGTATCAACCCCTGGTTACAAGCGCGTCGATTTAGGCCGATCCTTTGAGCAAGAGCTCATTAAAACCATCGACGGACGCGATGCAGCCAAAATCTCCGCCCTCGAACCTTCGACCGAAGTGGATAACCTCACTCCATCGACCCGCGCGGATGGCAACAACGTCCAACTGGACTCCGAGTTGCTCAAAATGACGACCAACACAACGAATTTTGACGCACTCACCCAGTTTGCCAGCGGATCGCTCAAGCAACTGCGCGTCGCTATCACTGGTCGTACGGCTTAATTTTTATCTTCAATCCAAACATGAATATTCTAGGAGCCAGCAGCATCACCGGCAGCGCCCTCGACGCTGAAAAAATTCGGGTCGATATCACGTCCCAGAACATCGCCAATGCGAATACGACGAAGGGCATCGACGGCAAACCCTACCAGCGCAAGATTGTGGCCTTTGAATCCATGATGGATGCCGCAAATGGAAACGGACTTCAAGGCGTCCGGGTTTCCGAAATCTCTGCCGACAAATCGCAGGGCGAACTGATCAACAATCCACAACACCCGCACGCAGATAAAGACGGCAACGTACAAATGCCTAATGTGAACGTGGCCTTTGAAATGGTGGATATGATGACTGCCACACGTTCGTACGAAGCCAATTTAGCGGTTGTCCGTAACGCCCGCCAACTCGCCAACCAAGCTCTTTCCATCGGAAGATAAACAATTTGATTTTGTAACATTATGATACCTATCTCCTCTATCCCTGCAAACAACTTCACTGGAACCGCCGCTCCATTGACCATGCGCAACTTTCAAGCCGACCTTGAGCGGACAGGCGGGCTAAAAGAAGCTGGCTTGGCTTCGGGGGCCACCCAGACCTCGGGCACAGATCCCTTTGGCTCGATGATGAAAAAGTTTGTCAATGATGTCGATTCCAAGATGAAAGTTTCTGCGACTGAGAACAACAAAGTGATGACGGGAGAATCCACGAACCTTCATCAAGCCGTACTAGCAGGCCAGGAATCCAGCGTCGCTTTCAGCCTCATGGTCGAACTCCGCAACAAGCTTGTGGAGAGCTACCAAGAACTCATGCGCGCTCAAGTCTGAGTTTTCATGAGCGCACTTGAAGTCACTGCCGTCCCTTCCCACTGATGAAACAGTTTTTCCAGCAGATCACTAAAATATGGACTGAGCTAGGCACTCCACAGCGAGTCATTGTATCCGCTGCGGCTGTGGCTGTTGTAGCCGGAATTGGAGCATTAATGTTCTGGGCTCAGAGTCCGGACATGAAGCTTCTTTACGGGAAGTTGGGCGAAAAAGAGGCTTCCGAAGTGGTCGCCGCTCTCGAGCAAAAGAATATCAAATTTGAACTTCGCGGTGGCGGAACCTCAATCTATGTCCCAGCGAGCGATGTGTATCGTGTTCGCATGGATCTCGCCGCCAAAGGGCTCCCAAACTCCGATGGTGTTGGTTTTGAAATCTTCGACCGCAGCAATTTTGGTATCAGTGATTTCGTTCAACGCACCAATTACTCTCGCGCCCTCCAAGGAGAATTGAGCCGCACCGTGGCTCAAATGAAAGGCGTCAAGTCGGCACGAGTGATGGTGGTCATGCCTGAAAGCCGCTTGCTCGCAAAAACAACCGACTCCCGCCCAACCGCATCCGTCTTTGTGGATACAGGCAGCTCGAAACTCGACACTCAGGCCGTGAATTCGATCCGCTCGCTCGTGGCCAGTTCTGTTGAAGGCCTCAAGTTGGACGACGTGGCAGTAATAGACAATGCAGGAAATGTTCTCTCCGAAGATCTCAAATCGGATCCTCAGCTTGGATCCGCTTCCAGCCAAGTCAAATACCGCCAACAAACGGAGGATTACCTCACAGCAAAAGTTGAAACGATGCTGGCGAAAGTCCTCGGACCGGGAAATGCCGTAGTGCGTGTTTCTGCAACTATCAACACCGAAGCATCGACCACGACCGAAGAAAAATTTGATCCCGAGGGTCAAGTGCCACGCCAAGAAGTGGCGACGGAAGATTCCACCACGACACTTGAAAAAGCAGCAGACAAAGCCGCAGGCGCTGGTACTGGAGCGAATGTTCCCTCTCCTACCGCCCCGCCAGATGCCGAAAAGGGCCCAACAAAGTCCAGCAACGTCGTTCGCTCCTCAAAAACGCAGAGCTACGAGATCAATAAGACACTCACCAACGTCATAAAAAACCCTGGTGCGATCACCCGCATCTCGGCGGCGGTTTTCCTTTCGGAAAAATTAAATCCCGAAACTAACGCTCCAGCCCCACGCACGCCTGAGCAACTAAACGAGTTGCGAAACATGGTTGTGAATGCGCTCGGTATTACCATCCCGAAAAATGAAACCGCCACCAATTACGTTTCCATTCAAGAGGTGGTATTCCCTTCGGCCGTCAATTCCCTATCTACTCCTGTAGACAAAGTCACTGGCTATATGGAAATGGTTCGCCCGATTGCCGCTCTGGCTATTGCGGCCATCGTGTTTGCGGTTTTCTTTTTCATGCTCCGCCGCGCGAAACCGGAGGAGATCTCGTTCGAACTGGTGGATGACGCAGATATGGCCGCAAACACCCAAGCACTCACCGACGCAGAGGATTCCCAACAATTTCTCCCTGCGAGCAAGAATCTCAAAGTCTCACCGGAACTTCTCAACTCACTCATCCGCCAGAAGCCCGAAAATGTCGGCGCTACCCTGCGTGAGTGGCTCATAACGAAAGACGAAAGCTAGGCCATGGCAACGATTGACTACGAAACAATGTCCAAAACGCAGAGACTTGCTGCGTTTTTCATTATTGTCGGACCGGAACTCGCTCCCGAGCTCATGAAGCAACTTCGTGATCCCGAAATCGAAGATGTCGCCAGAGAAATGGCAACTATGAACGTGGTCGATTTTAAGCTTCAAGAAAAAATCATGGATGAGTTCTGTGGTCTCATTGGTGAGGGCATGTCCGCCTCCCTAGGCGGAATGTCGTTTGTTCAAAAGGCACTAGAAGCTGCACGCGGACCACAAGCCGCCTCGGATATTTTGCTCAAGGCTCTGCCCGCCAGCAACTCCATCGACGCCGTTCGAGAGCTCAGCCAGATGGACACACGGCAGATTTTTAATTTGATCAAGAATGAGCAACCTCAGACGGTGGCATTCATTCTTTCCTATTTGGAATCAAAACAAGTCTCACAGATCGTTCCTTTGTTCTCTCCCCAAGATCGCGAGGAAATCGTGGAACGCTTGGGTTCGATGGATTCGATTTCCAGCGAGTTGATCGGAAAAGTCCTCAAGAGCCTCGGCAAACATCTTGCCTCTGGGACCCAAAAATACAGCCTCCATCGCCGCGGCGGCGCGGAAGCTGCCGCCCAGCTACTCAACTCCCTGGATAAGGAACTCAGCAAGAGCCTTCTCATCCGTATCGAAGAAAAGAATGCGGAGCTGGGCGGAGCGATTCGCAAGAAGCTCTTCCGCTTCGAGGACATCTCCCGTCTCAGCCAAAGCGACGTCCAACGCCTCCTTCGCGATGTGGAAACTCAGGATTTGGCACTCGCTCTCAAAAACGCTCCCGAACCTGTCAAACGGACTATCGCCAACGCGATGTCAAAACGTGCAGCGGCCACTCTCAAAGAAGAAATCGAACTCCTCACTTCCGCTCGCGCGAAGGAAGTTGAAAAAGCCCAAGACCGCATCATTGCCCAAATCATGCAGCTCTCCGAGGGTGATGAAATCAATATATCTCCAGAGGACTAGTGACACCCTTCATCAGACAAATTGATTTCACAGCCACTCCGCTCATCGTATCGATCCTAAATGGAGAAACCGAAGACGCGCTTGATGCTATTGATTCAAGAGTCACACTAGAAGAGCACGAAGCCGCCTGCGATGCGGCCTATCGCAAGGGCTTTCAAGAGGCTAATGAAGCTCTCACTAAACAGATCTTAGATCAGCGAAGCGAAGTCGCCCAACTGCAGGATGCTGTCTTTAAATCGCTAGCCGAGCAGTCCAGCAACCTAGCCCACCAAGTCTCACAAATACTCCCGGAACTGGTCATGGACATTGCACGCCGCGTCATGGTGGGCATGAAACCCGATTCCGTCGCCGTCAAGCGCATCGTCGAGGAAACCCTCTCGGAAATTGCCCCCGGCTCCGTGGATGTGGAAGTGATCCTCCACCCCGATGACCTAGCGCTGGTCTCTGGTATCGACAAAGAGTTCGATCAGAAATATCCAGGCATTAAGCTTTCCTCGGATCCAGAACTCATTCCCGGTGACTGCCGCGCAAAAAGTCGTTTCGGCATGATTGATGCCCGTATTTTCACTAAACTTCAAAATGTCGGCCGCTCCCTGAAATAAAAATGGAGTCTCCTGTCCTACCATCACTCATGCAAAACCTGCGGAGCCGCATCGAGGCTACCGTTCCGGTCGTTCGTATGGGCGAGGTCGTTCAGGTGACGGGTCTCGTCATTGAATCCATCGGCCCGAATGTTTCGCTCGGCGACATCTGCGAAATCAGCTCGCCGCGTTTATCAGGCTTGCAGGCCGAGGTGGTGGGATTTCGCGACCATCGCGTTTTGCTCATGCCCCTTGGGGAGATGCAAGATATCCATGCCGGTTGCGAGGTTGCCGCGACGGGCCGGGCCGCAGGCATCAACGTCAGTGATGCCCTGATCGGCAGGATCATTGACGGCATCGGACGGCCGATTGATGGAAAGGGACCGCTTCCAGCAGGAACGCCACGCCCTTTGCACTGCGCCCCACCGAATCCCCTCACCCGCCAACGAATCAGCAAACCTTTTCAAACGGGAGTGAAAGCCTTGGATCTCTTCACCCCTGTGGGCTGCGGTCAGCGGTTAGGTATTTTTGCCGGCAGTGGCGTCGGTAAATCGACACTACTTGGAATGATCGCTCGTGGAGCGGAGTCTGAAATCAACGTCATCGCCCTCGTGGGTGAACGCGGACGCGAACTTCGCGAATTCATCGAGAAAGATCTTGGCCCCGAAGGAATGGCGCGCTCCATCATTGTTGTTTCAACATCAGATCAACCCGCTCTCGTTCGTCGGCGTGCCGCCCTCATCGCAACAGCCATCGCAGAACACTTTCGTGATGAAGGCCGCAAGGTTCTTTTTATGATGGATTCCGTGACGCGCTATGCCATGGCTCAACGAGAGATCGGCCTAGCCGTGGGCGAACCCCCCACCAGCCGTGGCTACACCCCTTCGGTTTTCTCCGTCTTGCCCCGACTCCTCGAACGAACGGGCATGGGTGATACGGGTTCCATAACGGCGCTTTATACCGTTCTCGTTGATGGCGATGACATGAACGAGCCGATTGCGGATGCTGTGCGAGGCATTTTGGATGGCCACGTGGTCTTGAGCCGAGCCCTTGCAACCGCCAACCATTTTCCCGCTGTGGATGTCCTCGAGAGCGTGAGCCGTGTGACGCTGGAAATTTGCCAAGAAAAAGAAATTTCCACGATCAGCAAAGCCCGCGATTTGCTTTCCATTTACCGCAAAAACGAGGACGTCATCACCATTGGTGCCTACACGAAAGGCAGTAGCCCCAATGTGGATCTCGCCATTGAAAAACAGCCATTGCTTCGCAATCTTCTCCGTCAACCAATTGAGGATAAATGGACGAGAGAAAAGAGCTTCGCTGAACTCACTCAAATCGTAGGATGAAACCCAAAAAATTCAGCCTTCAAACCGTTTTGGATCTACGTGTGAAAGCCCGCGAGAAAGCGGAAGACGCTCTCGCGGCGGCGATCCGGGATCGCGATATCGCTGCAGCCCGCTGTGCCGAAGCTATCGCCCATCTTGAGGAACTCGCCCGCATGATCACGGGCGAGCGTTTTGCAGCCTACGTCCGCGAACAGGGATGGAATGCTATTAACGCCCAACGGGATCTTCTTCGCGCCCTTGAAGCCCGTCTGCTCCAAGCCGAGAAAAAAGTTTCTGCCCAGCGCGAAATCCTCATCAGTGCCGATCGCGACCAAAAGCTTGTTGAAAAACTTAAGGAAAAGTGGACAACCGCCCAAGACCTTGAGTTCGCTCGCCATGAGGAAAAGCAACTCGAAGATTTTGTCACGGCCGCCCGATTCCTTCAATCCGCAACCACCTAAATGAACACCACACCCACACTCAATCCCTTCGCTGATGCTGAAGAAAAACCGGCCTCCAATTGGATGCCCATTATCGCTGCCATCATCCTCGGCATCGCCACTTCCGCCGGCGTTCTTATGTGGCGCCTCCCGAGTATCACCGCATCCTCCAGCCCCGCTTCATCCCAAGCCCCCTCCACTATCAAAACAAGGATCACATCACAGTCGAAAGATTGGGATTTTTATACCACCGAGATTGATAACTTGGTGAACGAACTCAAAACCGAGCGGGAAAACTACCAAAAGAAAGCGAAAGATTTTGCCGCCGTAGAACTTCGCATTGCGACCGAAAAAAAGGAACTCGTTCGCATTCGCGAGGAAATTGAAAAAATGAGGTCGGAACTCACAGAAAAAACGACGGAAATGCAGGCTTCGGAAAAAACCAATGTCCGCAATCTCTCTCGCACCTACTCGAATATGAAGCCCACTCAAGCCGTAGCAATCATCTCAGAAATGTCCGATGCCAATATCGTCAAAATCCTCGCCCTCATGAAACCCGATATCCAAGCTAAAATCCTTGCCGAAATGGCCAAGACCCCAGACATCACGTCTACAGGTGGCTCGGGAAATGCTACGTTAGCTCCCAGAGCGGCCAAGTTGAGCGATCAACTTCGCCTCCTCAAACAAGCCCCAGCCAACTAATGACCAATAATCTCTCCAGTTCAAAACTGCCGACTCCCATCGCCTCGGAATCGAATAGGAGAGATGGAGGCAATTTTTTCCCACTCCCCAGTTTCGCCGCACCGCATGGCACCGCTCCCTTTGAAAGCCTGATCCCTAAAAATGAAGGGAAAGAGAAAAGGGACGAAGAGGCTGAAGAGCTCGCCGCAGCTAAAAAACGGAAAAAAGCCCTTGAGCAGGTCAACCAGCAAACACCTACCATAGATCCGTCCGCGCCGATCGCGCTTTGCGTGACAGCCGACCTGGCTGCCCCGAGATCAAAAGAGGAGTTTTCCAAAGAAGCAACGAAGGCAAATGCCGAAACCCCACTTGATGGCGATAAATCTCCCGTGAAGGTTGCCTCTACTGCCTCTACTGCCTCTACTGCCTCTACTGCCTCT
>CAYRTN010000058.1:0-9104 GCA_964427235.1 uncultured Chthoniobacter sp.
AAATGAGCGTTTCCCACGTGGGAGTGCAACTCCATGAGGCGCTCCAAACGCTCCGCCGTCTTTGGAATACCGAACAGAAACCCGTTTCCACACTATGAGCGATACCCGCACCACAGACTATGCACTTGGGGAGTTAATTGGCAGCGCCCGTGATGAATTTGAGCGCGAGTTGGCGGTGTCGGATGCTTTGCAGGTCGAGCTCACCGATACGATTAAGATGGTGACCACGCTCGGCTATCTTCCACCTTCTACCGAGTGCTTTGATGCCAAAGTCCGAAGCGATCTCCTGCGAGCTTGCGAGGAAAACCAAGCCGCGTTCCGAAGAAAAAAAACACTGATCCGCTGGGGTGTCCCTCTCGGGTTGGCCGCAGCGGCGAGCGTTATTTTTTTGCCCAACATGATCCACCGCTCAGTGCCGACGGTTTGGGAGTCCTCGCAGCAAAAAAGCTCATCTGGGACTGCTTACTACGAACCTGTTACTTCGAAAAGCCGCAAGCCCGACGATCAACGTTCGGATCCAGCAACAAAGCCAGCGGCGCAAGTCGCACCAATCGCCAGTGCGCTGGCTCGAAATGGGATTACCGCCCCCCATGTTCCGCAGTCTCTCGATCAATCGCTAGCGACTGCCGGTTCCAAATTCCAAAGTCTTGAAGCCTCCGGTTTGATCGATAAGGGAAGAGCAACTGCTGACCAAAAGCGATTCACACAAGGCGAATGCGCTGATGTCGAATCACACACCCAAAGAATCCCTTTTGGACAACCAAAAAACGTAATCTGCAACGCTCGGAATGGCGGACGCTTTGTCGCTGCCAAGGCCCAGCCTCAATCGGCCTATTCATTCCAAGTGGATATTTCTGGCTACGCCAAAATTCGGAAAGAGATCGAACGCGGGCAACTTCCACTCGCTTCCTCTGTCCACATCGAGGATTTGATAAACGCATTTGCGTATGATTACGCGCCACCCAATGATGGAGAGGCTTTTTCCGTGAACATGGAAACTGGAAAGGCCCCATGGGATGAAGATCACCTATTAGTTCGAGTGGGCATTCGAGGGCGCAACAATTCCGATACAAGCTCCGAATCCTCGACCCTCGAGCCCATCGCCAGAAATGTCCACGTCGAGATCGATTTCAATCCCGCGCAAGTGGCCTCCTATCGTCTCGTTGGCTATGAGCAGGAGGGGGTGAAAGATAAAAAAATTAATACCATGTCAGAGGTCTACCCTGGCTTCACTCACACTGCTTTGTATGAGATCGTCCTTGCTGAGAGTTCGCTACCGCATACACCACCCCAGAATTTTCAAAGAACCCAGGCGCCGGCGAAGTATCAACCCGCCGATATGGAAGAGCTTTTCACGCTTAAACTTCATCATTGCCCCCCCGGATCCAACCAATGCCGCCTTTTAACGACACGCTGCGCAGCAAGTTCACCGACTTCATTCGAAAAAAATTCAACAGATTTTCGATTCGCCGCCGCCGTAGCTGCTTTTGGGATGAAGCTCCGCCCATCGCCGGAATCGCCAAACTTTTCATGGCCGAATATCCAGCAAATCGCCCTCACCAGCCTTGGCAATGATTTTGGTGGCCAGCGCTCCGGCTTTGCCAGTCTCGTTGAGAAAGCCTCCCGCATTCAAGGGCGTGAGATTTCAGCCATTTCGGCAAAAAAACACCTCATTGCTCTCGGTTGGCTCCGTTAAGCGATCGGTTAAAACCCACCCAAAAAACCATGACCCGAACACCACTATACCAACTGACTATCTGCGCCCTTTTGGCGATGTCGAATGCCATCGCACAAACAAATATGCCATCCAATCGCGACTGGAGCCCAGAGCAGGCCACTGGGGCGCCTGATACCCTGTCGGCGGGAGATTTTCCAACCGCTTGGGCCTCGCTTCAGCCTGATGGCAGTCAAGAGTGGCTCGAGGTTACTTTTGCCAAACCAGTCGAGGTCGCCGAAGTCCGAATCCGCGAAACATTCAACCCCGGAGCCATTTCAAAAATTGAAGCCGTTGCGGCCGACCAAAAAGAGACGGTTTTGTGGGAGGGCGAGGCCAACGCCATGCAGGCTCCGGCCGATATGGTCGTGAAACCAGCGAACTCCATCCGATCCCAGCGGATCAAAATTCACGTCGATTCTAATCGGGTTCCGGGATGGAATGAGATCGATGCAGTGGAGTTGGTTGGAACAGACGGATCCCGTCAATGGGCGACTACCGCCACCGCGAGCTCGACATATGCCGATCAAGTAGCCTCGCAAGCTAGCAGTCCGCCTCCACCCACAAATGGCGAAGCGGCCGATAACAGTTTTGCCGGTGATTGGAAAACCTCCTTTGGGCCCATGAAATTGGAAGTCAATGGGGATGCCGTCAAGGGAACATATCAAATGGGCGACGAACTCTGCCATATAGAGGGAAAAGTGGAGGGAGAGGTCATGGTATTTAACTACACGGAACCAACCGCCAAAGGGCAGGGGACATTCACGTTGGCTCCAGACGGCAAATCATTTTCTGGAAAGTGGTTGCAATACGGTGAAGCTGAATGGCGGGCATGGGCGGGGGCTAGGGAAAGCGAAGTTGTGTCTAAACCATGGAAATCTTGGGAGGGATTACTTGGCAACGATTTAATAGACGTGAATGGAAAAAAAATCGATCCCACTTCGCTCGAAGGCAAACTCATCGGCATCTATTTCTCAGCTCACTGGTGCCCTCCCTGCCGTCAGTTCACACCCAAACTCGTCGAATTTCGAAATGCGCACGCAGATCAGTTTGAAGTCGTATTTGTGAGTTCAGACCAGAATGCCGATGATCAGCAAAAATACATGCAGGAGGCCGGAATGCCATGGCCAGCTATTCCCTACTCCTCGCAACAAGTCGCGCTTCTTAAAGAAAGGTTCACTATCAGTGGTATTCCTTCGCTGGTTATAGTCGACGGAAAGGGCACGCTGATCTCCACTCAAGGGCGCTCGGACATCGGCGCCGACCCCACAAATGCATTGAAGAAATGGCAAGCTGGGCCAGTTAAAAAGGAACCAAACAAGGCAGCTGGTGGGCATAAGAGTTACAAAAAGGAGTTTATCAAAAATGGCTTTTCCTACGATTTACTTTTTGTGAACCAACCGGATGCGGATAAGTATCTTGTTTCCCAAAGCCATGTACGGAAATACCGTGAGACGCACCAGACATACCCAGTGACCTATTGGGGTCCCACAGACAATGGCGTTGACTCTAATCTCACCTATAAGTTCCCACTCAAGCAGAAGGCATCCCGCATCGACCTTTTGGCCAATATCGCCTCTTTTAACTTTTCACAGGGAGGAGGTTCCGGAACCGGATGTTCCTCGTTGTGGGGGGCTAAGGATGGCAAAAACTGGACATTGCTATTAGACAATCCAGTGCCCAATAGGATTGACTCATACAAGACATTTGACTCCCAGCTTCCAGATAGTCTTCTGGGAGCGAATGAGATATGGGTTCAAATAAGACTTCGAGCCGATGGCGCTCCCAACACGGCCTACACAACCGCTCAATTCGCAAGAACCTCCTCAGAAGAAAGAAAACCTCAAGAAATAAAGCCCATCTTTTCGATCCGAGCCCATTCCAACTTGAGTGAGATGGTTGACGTTCAAGGCGGGACGCTGCGACAGGGGTCTGAGTTGGCAGGGCAGGTGGTGGATAGTTTCCAGATCGGAAAATACGAAGTGACTTGGGGACTATGGAAAGAGGTGAGGGATTGGGCTGCAGCGAATAAAAAAGGTTACGATCTGGCAGATGTGGGAGAAACTTATCCACGGGGAAGCGGTGATAGTTTTCCAGTCGCTTTTGTGAGTTGGTATGACGCCTTAAAATGGTGCAATGCGCGGAGCGAGAAAGAGGAACTCACTCCAGTGTATCAAGCCAGTGGGGCGACCTATAAAACCGGAGAAATGGTTCCAGTGGTCAACAATGCCGCCAACGGCTATCGATTGCCCATAGAAAAAGAATGGGAGTGGTCTGCGCTCGGCGGAGTATATAGCAAAGGATACACTTACAGCGGCAGTAATGATGTCGAGGCGGTGGCTTGGACATTTGAGAATTCAAAGACGGGCACGCAACCTGTAGGTGCAAAAGAGGCAAACGAGCTTGGTATCCATGACATGAGCGGGAATGTTTTCGAGTGGTGCTGGGATCAAATCAACGCCAACCGTCGACTTCGCGGTGGCAGCTATTATTTCGGGGCCGAGCGAAGCACCATCGCCGTGCGCGATGGGCTCAACCCCGATGGTCGCTACGGCCCTTTCGGCTTTCGCGTCGCCCGCAACTTGGGAAACGCAGCGCCGTCTCTCGCGATGCCCTCTACGGACGCAACTCAGACACCGCCAACCGTCGAAAAAGATCCGTCGATCCAACAATTGCCTCTTAATAATGTGATCGGAGATCAAAGGGATATGACTATTGCGCCAGGAAAAAGTATATTCGGTTGTCCTATAGGGTCCTCTAAGGATGATGTTATCCTGAAACTGGGTGAACCACTCGGAAAGATTGAATCAGGAAATGGTAATGTTTCACTAATTTACGGGAAAGACTGCATTATGTCATTCCATGAGAATAAATTGTCTGGAGTGAAGGTGGCTCCCTATTTTTTAGATGGATTTGCCCTTTATGGTGCCCTTGAAGATTTTGCTTCTGGAAAAAATGCCAACTGGAAGCTGTCAAACGGCATTATGCAAGGAATGAACTTGAGTGAGGTCAAGAAAATACTTGGCGATAAATTTAAAATAAACGAGCAAAAAAAATACGCCCCAATAATCTACAATGAAGGCGGCTCGCAGATCACCCTCAATATAAGCTATCAGGAAAACCCAAAGAGTTTGGATGATTACAGTGTTTACGGTTTAATCTTAGACAACAGCGTTCAGAAAAATTCCGATCTTATCATCGATCCACCCAAAAGCATTTTCGGCTGTGAACTCGGTTCTTCATGCGAAAAGGTGATCTCGATCCTTGGAAAACCCGATGGCGAGTATGATCTAGGCGATGGGAAGACGGTATTTTTTTATGAAAAATATGGAAAAGATTGCGCTATCCTATTCTGGAACGGTTCCTTGGTTGGCATTGATATGAGTTTTTACGATGGGGGCACCGATATCCAATCATGCCGATTGAAAAACGGACTGAGGGCGGGCATGACTTTGGATCAGGCCAAAGCCATACTCGGAGATAAATTTCCCGAAAAGGTAGATCATGAACTCAGCTACACGGACGGTCGATCAAGGGTCAGTTTTAGTGCGTATGATAAAAAGCTCGTAGCCCTATCCATTAAGCCTGATGGTCAGAGCAGTACGGGGGCCAAGCTTTCTATTGACATCGGTAAGAGCATTTTTGGCTGCAAGATGGGTGCCACGCCGGAACAGGTTATTGCGCTCCTTGGCCAACCCACAAGCAGTCTTGATCTCCAAAAAGGGAAATCGGCACTAGTCTATGGGGAAAAATTTGCACTTACGTTTTGGGCAGGCAAACTCGGTGGGCTTATCATTGAGACTAGCCACCCGGCCAACACAATCGATTGGTCATTCACTAACGGGATCAAGCCTGGAATGTCACTAGCTGAAGCCGAAAAACGGCTTGGGAAGAAATTCAAACTTAAAAAGGCTAACGAGCACTCGAATTTTCAAACTCCCTCGTTCGATGATCGCCCATCAGATTCTAGGGTCATTCTCCTTTTATCAGATACGAACACCATAAGTGATGGTCTTCGTATCGAACCAATAAAGGCGCCCTTGGCACAATTTATCGAAGATCACATTAAGCCAGCACAAAAATCTGCCATTCAAGCAATTTTGAAAGATAAAGTTATCGTTCCAGGTAAGAGTATATTTGGTTTGCCGATAGGGGCAAAGGAGGATGAGGTTATCCAAAAACTGGGTAAACCGATCGCAAAACGCGAATACGCCAAAGGCATGTTCTCACTTATTTATGGTTCCGATGGCGTGTTAGAGTTCTGGGATGGAAAATTAGGCGGATTGTCTCTTTTAGTCGACTGGTCTCTGGAAAGTGCCTTACTAGGGCAAAAGAAAGCCCCATATATTGGGGGCTGGAAGTTGGGAAACGGCATTTGCGAAGGGATGAACATTGGAAAGGTCAAAAAATTGCTTGGGAACAAATTGCATAGTGCATTCATTCAGGGATCGTACTATGAGGAAGCAGGTTCTGTTGTTTGGTTAAGCGAAGCAGGTAGTATGGATGGTTCAAGCGTTGTCTTCGGCTTAAGTATTGAGCCGATAACAAAGGGTCCGGCCATCATTGATCCGGATAAAAGCATCTTCGGATGTGATCTTGGCTCAAAACCAGAACAGGTCATTTCTCACTTTGGCAAGCCACTTGGAGAATTGGATTTAGGAAGCAAGTGCAAAGGCATGACAGCGCTTGTTTATGGAGAAGACTGCAAGTTCTTGTTCTGGAACGGACATTTGGGAGGTGTTGAAGTGGATGGCTTTGGTTCAAATTCCATCCTCCACATGGATAGATATCAAGATAAGTATAAAAACAATGCAATCCAGAGCCCAGCTTCAATACGAGTCCCCTCTCGAGGCTCGTATGGTAATGAACCAGAAAGATATTATGTATGGCAGTTGAAAAATGGGCTTCGATCTGGCATGGCTTTAGATCAGGCCAAAGCCATACTGGGAAAAAAGTTTCCCGAAAAAGTCGATTATGAGCTCAGTTATAAAGAAGGCCGTTCAAGGGTCACTTTTAGTGTATTGGATAAAAAGCTCGGGAACGTATCCATTAAGCCTGAAGCTCCTAACTGCCTAGCAGACCTTACGATCGATCCAGCCAAAAGTATTTTTGGTTTCCCTCTTGGCTCGACTCAAGATGAAGTGATCGCTCGCTTGGGTCAGCCCGTTTGCAAGCTGGATCTAAGAAAAGGTAAAACAGCCCTTATTTACGGAAGTGATTGCGCTTTCACATTCTGGGACGGTTTGCTCGGTGGAGCGGTGCTTGAGGAGGGGTTATTTAGCCCTGATGAGTTGGGGATAGCCTCCCTGAATGGATTCGCAAAGAACGATTGGTCATTAACAAACGGAATTCGGCCCGGCATGACTCTGGCCGAATTCAAAAAACTGGTGGGCAAAACATTCCAATTTTCTAATGGCAGCTTCGCCGCATATGCAGACGGTCCATCCAAGGTTGCGATAATTTCCTTGAGCTTCACAGAAAAGGGCAATCACGAATCAGATGAGTCAAAAGCCCTTCATGGGATCGCTATCGAGCCCCTAAAGGCTTCCTTAAATCAATAATAATCAATTTTCAATCTGGGTATGCGCTTCGCTAAACCGGCACAACATATTGGGGCTGATTGACCTAGAAATCCAATTTAGCACAATTAGCAGGCTTGAGTTTAGCCAAGTGCATACACATAGTCTTCAATGACTTGAAATAAAAATACTATGAAAATCCAAAATACCCAAACGTTGTTCCTATCACTAGTTGGAGTGGGGGCCTTATACTTCTCCCAGGTTGCAGTCGCTGTACCGGTAGAGTTGAAGATGACCAATCAAAGGCAAGAACCCGAACAGTGCGTTCCAACTTCAGCATCCATGATGCTTTCAAGCAAGGCATGGAATTATCCACCAAGGCAAATCAAACTGCTGAGCTTGAATAAACCATACTATGGTCCAACAACTCCATTCAATTATTTTACAGTAACAAATTATGGACAACTGAAGACTGCTCTCAACCAAATCGGTCAGAAGTGGTCAACTGTTACTTTTAAAAACGACGCCGTGGGATTCGATACCGGATTGAATAAAATCAAAGACTCAATCAATAGAGGTTATCCAGTACTTCTCGGTATAACAATCGGTCGAGGGGTTGGTCACGCCGTCGTTATCAAGGGATATGATGATGATAAGAAATATGTTATAGTGGGTGACCCTGGCGATGGTCAGACAAAGCAATGGACATATGCCGAACTACAGAACAGATGGAATCTCACATACACTCGCATTAATCTAAGAAGCTGCATGTTCATGTTCTAAAAACAAAATAAACAAAATAATAAAATGAAAACACTAATCCTATCACTCCTAACTCCAAGTTCAATCAACTCGACACCATGAAAAAGAACCCCACCACATCATGATGACGCTCTTCCAAAAAAATCGAAGCCCAGGATTTAAGATCGGCTGTTTTCTAAGCCCGACAGGCTGCTAGGCCGCTGTTAACCCGTAGCTTTAACTAGTAAGCTGAGATTTTGTCCCAGAAAAATTGGGACAAAAAGTGGTGGAGGCGACGGGAGTCGAACCCGTGTCCTTAAGGCAATCCGCACAACCTTCTACATGTTTAGACGATCTTTAATCTCGGAGTGGGCGGGCGAACCGTCACGCATCCCTCTCCAAAGCATCCACGTAATCGATTCACCCGTGGCGGCGGTTGCACCCGCTCGGGCCAGCCTGCTGTCGTCACACTCCGGCCTAGCAGGCGTTGGCTGGAATGCGTCGTGGCTAATTAAGCCGCGAGAGCTAGATCTTCGTAATCTGCATTTAGTTTGTTTGATCCGATTTTTTACGAGGCCAACGAATCATCCTCGACATGCGAGCTGGGCTTCTCACTTCAAGTCGAAACCTTTACGCCCCCAATTAGGAAAAACAAAGTAACCCCGTTTTTTCAAAACGCAAGGGGCTGTTTGAAAAAGAGATTTTTTAGGCGGGGCGGCGTCCGGTGAGGGCGCGCTGGAGGGTGAGTTGATCCGCGTGCTCAAGCCCACCGCCGGCAGGGAGGCCGTGGGCGATACGGGTGGTGCGAACGCCAAGCGGGGCGAGAATTTCGATAAGGTAGTTTGTGGTGGCCTCACCTTCGACGTCGGCACTAAGGGCAAGGATGATCTCGGTGGGAGACTCGTCTTTAATTCGCTCGATGAGGCTGACGATACGAAGCTCATCGGGACCGACGTGGTCCAAAGGAGCGAGGCGGCCACCCAAGGCGTGGTAGAGGCCAGTGAAAACCCCACTGCGCTCGAGAGGAAGGATATCGGTAGATTGCTCGATGACGCAGATTTCGCGTCCTTGTCGGGAGGGTTGCTGGCAAATCTCACAGAATTCCTCGATGGCAAAAAATCCACACTTGG
>CAYRTN010000059.1:0-8989 GCA_964427235.1 uncultured Chthoniobacter sp.
AGGAAGCACCTGTTGGCGGTCGCGTTTTCTTCAGCAATGTTCGCCGCAGTTTGGAAGGCGAAGATGAAATTATTTTGGTCAGCGTGGGCGTTGACATTGGCTCGTCGACGTCGCACTTGGTTTTTTCCAGACTGGTGCTAGAGCGCTTAGACAATCGCTACATTGTGAGCGAGCGCACTGTGCTGCATGAGTCTGATGTGTTGCTCACCCCTTATGCCTCAGATCAAAGCATTGATGCGAAGGCCTTGGGCGAATTCATTCATGCGCAATATGAACAAGCTGGCATTGAGCCCGACAAAATTGACACAGGTGCTTTGATTCTCACGGGCGTGGCTGTGCGCAGAAGTAATTCGCGCGCCATTGCAGATTTGTTTGCAGCGCAAGCAGGTAAGTTTGTTTCGGTCAGTGCAGGCGATGCACTAGAAACCACCCTCGCAGCCTTTGGTTCTGGCGCGGCCGCACGCTCCGTGCGTGAAACTGCACGCGTCATGAACATTGACATTGGCGGTGGCACCACCAAAATTGCCGTGTGCGAAAACGGTGAATTGGTTGATTTGACAGCAGTCGATATTGGCGCGCGCATCGTGGCCTTAGACGCCAACGGGTGCGTGGTGCGCTTGGAAGAGGCTGGCCTAAGATTTGCAAAAGAAGTAGGCCTCCATTTGCAATTGGGTCAAGCGGTGGCGCCCGCCGATTTAGAGCGCATGGTGAACCGAATGGCCGACAGAATTTTTGAAGTGGCTGGCACTTCTACACCAGACGCTATCAGCCAATCTTTGCTCAGGCTTGAGCCACTTTTGGCTTTAAAAATGCCTGATGTGCTCACCTTCTCGGGCGGCGTTTCAGAATACGTTTACGGCAGAGAAACCCAAGCCTATGGCGACTTAGGCCCCATGTTGGCCAAAGCCGTGCGGGCCAAAGCAGAGACATGGGGGCCTAGGCTCGAGGTGCCAGATCAAGGCATACGCGCTACGGTCATTGGCGCATCTCAGTACACCGTTCAGGTGAGCGGCAGCACCATTTATGTGGAGCCCGCTGCTATTTTGCCGCTGCGCAATGTGCCGGTCATTGCGCCGCAATTGGATTTGTCCGCTGACACATTGAATGGCCCAGAAATTTCAGCGAGCATTCAACGCGCACTCCGTCGTCTAGATTTGCACGATGGCGATCAGGCTGTTGTGGTGTGCTATCGCTGGCAAGGCTCGGCCACCTTTCAACGCCTTGATACTTTTTGCCGTGCTGTGGTGGATGGCATGCAGGCCATACTCCAGAAAGGTCATCCCCTTTTGTTGGTGGGTGAAGCCGATTGCGGTGGCCTCATTGGCATTCATTGCCATGAGGAGTTGCACATCAGCAGCCCAGTGTTGTCAATCGATGGCATTACCCTGAAAGAGTTAGATTTCATTGACATTGGCGCCATGCTTGAAACCTCTGGCGCAGTGCCTGTGGTCATCAAGAGTTTGGTTTTTCCTGGCTCTTCCGAACTTGGCCGAACGGCATTACAAGCATGAGCCGCCTCTACCCAGCCATCACCCCTTACCTTGTGGGCCACATCGATGTAGGGCATGGCCACCAGGTTTATTGGGAAGAGTGCGGCAACCCCAAAGGTCGCCCAGTGATGTATTTGCATGGCGGCCCTGGCGGTGGCTGTACACCCACCGCCAGACGTTTGTTCGATCCGCATCGGTACCGAATTATTCTGATGGACCAACGGGGCTGCGGCAGATCGACGCCCCACGCTGAAACCGCGCACAACTTTTTAGCGAACCTGGTGGCAGATCTTGAGCAACTTCGCATTGCACGGGGCGTCGAAAAGTGGCTGCTGTGCGGTGGTTCATGGGGCTGCACCTTGGCGCTGGCCTATGCCAAAAAATTCACAAGCCGTGTATCGGGCATGGTCTTGCGTGGTGTCTTTGCGGCACAAGACCAAGAGCTTGATTGGCTGTACAAAGAAGGTGGCGCGTCGCGCATTTTTAGAGCGGAATGGCAAACTTATGTGGAAGCCATTTCAGCACTCACACCTTTAAGAGAGCAGCGCTCCCAAGGCCAATCGTGTGAGGTGCTGCGCGCTTACGATGAGGTACTGCAAAGTACCTATAAAGACCAAGTGCTGGACATGGCCAAAGCTTGGTGTGCCTGGGAAGATGCCCTTAGCAGCGTGCACCCTAGTGAGCCTTTGTTGAATGGCTATGTCTCGCCAGAAGATGAGCTGCATTGCTTGGCCATGGCCAAAATATCGGCGCACATGTTTGCACACGACCCTGATTTGGGAAGTCGCGGACACGTTCTGCCCAACACGGCCAATGACTTTCTCAAAGACATACCTGGCATCATTGTGCAAGGCCAGTTCGACATGGTGACGCCTGCCGAAACTGCTTGGCAACTCAAGCAAGTTTGGCCACTGTGCAAGTTGCGAGTGGTGCACACAGCAGGGCACTCCAGCCAAGACCCAGAATTACAGCGTGCGCTGGTGGCCGCTTTGGATGAAATGCTTTCAGAAGACTGATCAATTTAAACAGGAGACAACATGGCTTTAACACCCTTTCAAGTAGACGGCAAACCCGTCCAAATCGACAGCGATCCGCAAATGCCATTGCTTTATGCATTGCGAGATGATCTGAAAATGAACAATCCTAAATTTGGTTGCGGGCTGGCCCAATGTGGCGCCTGCACGGTGCACATCAACGGTCAGCCAGTGCGTTCTTGTGTGATGCCTGTGTCTGCGGTGAAGGGCAAAAAAGTGACCACCTTGGCAGGCCTCGGCACCCCCGAAAAACCACACCCCATTCAAGTCGCATTTTTAGAAGAGCAAGTGCCGCAATGCGGCCATTGCATCAATGGCTGGGTCATGACTTCGGCTGCATTTTTGAAAAAAAATCCCAAAGCCACCGATGCTGAAATCAAAACAGCACTCGATGGTTTGAAGTGCCGCTGCGGCACGCATGTCTCCATCTTGCGCGCCATCAAGCGCGCTCAAACCTTGATGGCTTAAGGAGATCACATGACACACAGGCTCAATCAAGACAACGCCCATCCCATTGACATGGAACAAGACAAATCAGAATTTGTCAGTGGTACTTCAAGGCGTGATTTTTTAAGTGCAGCTGGCGCATTGGTCGTCTCTGTGGCAAGTGGCAGTCTGCCAACTGAAGCCTTTGCGCAAGCGGCAGGCAATGCAACTGTCTCCGCAGGTGGCGCTGTAGGCACTACGTTGGCGACCATCAGCGCCATCAAGCCTGCTCTAAAAGCAGAAGAGCTAGATTCTTGGGTCGCGATCCAACCCGATGGCAGTGTGGTGGCTTATTACGGCAAAGTAGATTTGGGCCAAGGCCTAGACGTAGCCATTGGCCAAATCGTGGCAGAGGAGCTAGACGTTTCTTATCGCAAAGTCAAAATTGTGATGGGCAACTCAGCCACTTCTTTGAACCAGGGCGGTGCCTCCAGCGCCTTGGGCATTCAGGCAGGTGCCAGACCGCTTCGCAATGCCTCGGCAGAAGCACGTCGCATTTTGCTCAACCTGGCATCTGAAAAACTGAATGTGCCTGCCACCAATTTGAGTGTTTTTGATGGTGTCATTTCTGTCAAAGGCAACGATGCGCAAAAAGTCTCCTATGCCGAACTGATCGGCGGCAAGTATTTCAATTCCAAAGTGGAGTGGAACAAGCGAGTTGGCAATCAAATGGATGTCAAGGGCGCTGCCAAACCCAAACTGACGTCTGAGTACAAAGTGGTGGGATTGTCTTTGCCGCGCAACGATGTGGCCTGGAAAGTCTTTGGCACGGAGGGCAATATTGCAGATGTGAGAGTGCCTGGCATGTTGCATGCGCGGGTGATTCGCACACCCGTTGCAGGGGGTTTGGCAGAGAAGGTGGACGAGTCTTCGATCAAGCACATCAAGGGTGCTCGCGTGGTGCGAGAAAAGAATTTCTTGGCCGTGGTGGCCGAGCGTGAATGGGACGCCGTGAAGGCGGCCAAGGATTTGAAGGTCACTTGGGTGGCCAACAGCAAACCATTTCCTGAGTTTGAAAAACTGCATGAGCACATTCGGCAAGCACCCACACGCAAGCGTTCTGAGGACATCAAAAACGGTGATGTGGCCGCAGCCTTGAAGTCGGCCGTGAAAGTGGTTGAGGCTGAATATTTATGGCCTTTCCAATCGCACGCTAGCATGGGCCCAGCCAGTGCTGTGGCCGATGTGAAAGCAGACAAAATCACCATTTGGACAGGTTCGCAAAAACCCCATTACGCTCGCGATGGCGTAGCGGCGCTGTTGAAGGTGCCCGTTGAAACGGTTGAGGCCTTCTGGGTCCAAGGCCCGGGCTCCTACGGTCGCAACGATGCAGGTGATGCCATATTGGACGCTGCCATGATTTCTAAATTGGTGGGGCAGCCTGTGCGCGTGCAAGGCATGCGGCATGACGGCACGGCATGGGATCCTAAGGCGCCTGCTTCTGTTCACCGAGCCCGCGCTGCCATTGATGCCTCTGGCAAAGTGGTGGCCTACGATTTCACAACCCGCGCTTTCTCGCGCGCCACCATTGACAGCAACGAGTCTGATCCAAGAGACAGTTTGGTGGGCATGGAGTTGGGTTTGCCCCCCAAGGGCGGCATCACTTTTGGCACACCTGAAGAAAGCTATGCCTTTGACAACAAAATGTTGGCATGGGAAGTGATTCCCGATTTGATTGCCAGCGCTTCCCCCATGCGAACCTCACACGTGCGCGATCCAGTGGGTTTGCAAATTCAATTTGCCAGCGAGCAGTTCATTGATGAATTGGCCTACGCCACTGGCGAGGATCCTGTTGCATTCCGTATGAAATATGCCAAGGCACCGCGAGACATTGCGGTGCTCAAAGCGGCTGCCGATAAATCGGGTTGGGAGCCCAGGGGCAATGCCAAGCGCGATCGACGTGGCCCTATTTTGAGTGGCCGTGGCATTGCCTACGCTCAACGCGCAGGCACCATCGTGGCGGTTGTTGCCGAGATTGAAGTGGACCGCAAGACAGGTCGAATTTGGGGCCGCAAATTCACAGTGGCCCACGATTGTGGTTTGATTGTGAACCCACAAGGTTTGCGTTACACGATTGAAGGCGGGCTGGTCCAAGCACTGTCCAGAACTATTTTTGAAGAGGTACAGTTTTCGCCCGACAAAGTCAAAAGTGTCGATTGGAACAGCTACCCCATTTTGGACATCAAAGACACCCCCGAAGAAATTGACATTGTGTTGATCAATCGACCAGAAGCTCCGCCAACAGGCGCGGGCGAAGCCACCTGCCGCGTGGTGCCAGCTGCTGTGGCCAATGCATTTTTTGATGCCACGGGTGTCCGGATGCGCCAAGCACCCATGAACCCTGCACGTGTGAAATCTATCTTGATCTCAACTTAAAGGAGAGCTTCATGCAGCAAGTTTTTTTTAACCGAGATTTGAAAACTTCAAGCGCCATTTCGCGCAGGCTTGCGCTTTGCCTGGTATCTGCTTTCTTGAGCGTGCCAGCGTGGGCTCAAACAGCAGCGCCGCAAAACGCCGGGCCCAACGATGCCATTTTCATGAACAAGGCGCCTGATCGCGAAGCTTGGTTGTTAGAGCGGGCTCGCAAAGAAGGCGCCGTCACGCTTTACACATCTTTGGCCCCGACCGAGTCTGTGCCTTTGATGGCCGAGTTTGAAAAAAAATACGGCATCAAAGTCACCGTCTGGCGTGGCTTGAGTGAAGGGGTTGTTCAGCGCGTTGTGAATGAAGGACGTGCCAAGCGTCATACGGTGGATGTGGTTGAAACCAATGGACCTGAGATGGAAATGTTGGCCCGCGAAAAAATGCTGTCTGAATTTCACAGTCCGCACATTGCCGATTTGCCACAAGGCATGATTCCGAAGCACCGCATGTGGATGCCCGATCGTGTGAATTTCTTTGTGGTTGCTTTCAATACACAAAAAGTCAAACGAGAAGACTTGCCCAAACATTATGAAGGCTTTACCGAGCCTAAGTGGAAAGGTCGTATTGCCATTGAATCGACAGATGCCGAGTGGATGGGCGGATTGGTCAATTCGATGGGCGAACAACGCGGCATGACTTTCTTCAGGAAATTGTCAGAGCAAAAACCAGATGTGCGCAAAGGTCACATTTTGTTGGCGCAAATGGTGGCCGCGGGTGAGACCGATGTGGGCTTGACCATTTACAACGCCAATGCGCAGTCGTTGAAACAACGGGGTGCCCCCATCGATTGGGTGCCCATTGAGCCCACACTGGCACGCCCTCAAGGTGTAGGCGTTGCACGGAACGCGCCGCATCCGCATGCCGCTGCATTGTTGGCAGACTTTATTCTGTCACCTGAGGCGCAAACACTTTTGAACAGCATGGGTCGTCCACCGGCCAACCAAAAGATCAAATCTAATTTGAACAACTTCAATTACGTGATGACAGATCCAAGTCTCGTGGTTGACGAGGCTGAGAAGTGGAACCAGCACTGGACCCGTTTGTTTCTAACGAAATAAATTGACATTTAAATTCACACAACAATAAAAGTACCATGGCAAATTCTCCCGCTATTCAACAACTGCTTGAAGACTTGGCAACGGCCAATCAAATTTTGGCCAACGAAGGCGTTTTTGATGGCTTTGGTCACATCAGTGTTCGCAACCCCGAAAATCCAGAGCGCTTTTTCATTGCGCGCAGCATGGCGCCCGCATCTGTGAAGGCCTCTGACATTGTGGAGTGCGATTTGAATGGCGATGTGCACGATGCACAAGGGAGAAAATCTTATTTGGAAAGATTCATTCACAGTGCGATCTTTAAAAAACGCCCAGACGTGAACTCAGTGGTCCACAGTCACTCGCCGGCCATCATTCCGTTTGGCGTCACAGGTGCTCGCCTGCGCCCCATCTGCCACATGAGCGGCTTCTTGGGCAGCAACGTGCCCACCTTTGAAATTCGCGACACCCTGGGTGAAACCTCTGACATGCTGATTCGCAATCAGAGCATTGGTGAATCTTTGGCTGACACGCTGGGCAACAACGCTGTGGCTTTGCTGCGCGGCCATGGCAATGTGGTGGTGGCCAATTCGATTCAACTCGCAGTGTTCCGCGCCTACTACACTGAAGGCAATGCCAAGTTACAAGCTGATGCGATGCGAATGAGCTTTGGCATGGGCGCTGGCGAACCGATTTATTTGTCGGAAGACGAAGCGCGAAACTCTGCTGAAACCAATGCAGCTCAAGTAGAACGTCCTTGGAATGTGTGGAAAAGCAAATTGCCTGTTTAAGTGAAAGAAATTTTGTATGTCTCAATTAAGCAATCAGCCTAACTCTTTCAAACGCCGAGGTGTCTTTTGCTTAGCAGCATTGGCATGCTGGAGCACTTTTTTCTTGGGCGCTGCGAATGCTCAAAACAGCCCTGCTGCTAACAGCGCGTACCCTGCTGGCCCGGTCACGCTGTTGGTGCCTTTCACAACGGGCACTGGGGCTGATTTGTTGGCGCGACTTTTAGGCCCTAAGTTGGCCGACAAATGGAAAGTTTCTGTTGTCACCGACAACAAAGCGGGCGCCAGTGGCTCTATAGGCACAGGTATCGCTGCCAAGTCTGCACCCAATGGCCTGACGGTCTTGATCACGGCCACGGCGCACGGCACCTTCCCCGCTTTGATGCCCAAATTGCCCTTCAACCCGCAACAAGCCTTTACGCCTGTTGTGCTGTTGAGCACCAGTGCTTTGGGTGTTGCCACATCAGGCAAATCGCCATTGAACACGTTCAAAGATTTTCAAGAATCTGCCAAAAGACAACCTGGTGTGTTGAACTATTCATCGCCTGGGACAGGCTCACCGCAACACTTGGCCATGGAGTTGTTGGCGCAAGAAACCGGTATCAAACTTTTGCATGTGCCCTACAAAGGCACCGCGGGAGCTTTGACCGATTTGATGGGCGGCCATGTGGAAGCCAGCATTGTGGCTTTGCAAACAGCTGCACCGCATTTGCAAAGTGGCGCTTTGCGCATGCTGGCATTAATGAGTGCTGAGCGCTCTCCTGCATTCCCCAATGTGCCCACACTGAAAGAGCTCGGTGTTCAAAACGGTGTGGTTGAAACTTGGTATGGCGTTTTCGTACCTGCGGGCACGCCAGCGGAGGTGGTGGCTAAACTCAATGCAGACTTCAACAGTTTGCTGCAACTGCCCGATGTGAAAGAGACCATGAACAAGCAAGGCATGGTGGTGGTTGGCGGAAAACCAGAACGTTTGGGAGACTTGGCAAAAAATGAACTGACGCGTTGGGCCCGTGTGGTCGAAAAAGCAGGCATTAAAGGCGACAACTGATCATTTGTTCTCGGGATGTAACCCGTTTCGTGGGAAAATTGAAATTAAATTACACCGGAGAGCTTTCACATGCCAACCCGAGCTACCAAAATTGTTGCCACCCTAGGTCCTGCCTCAAGCGATCCCGCCATGTTAGAGGCCATGATTCGCGCGGGTGTCAATGTGGTTCGTTTGAACTTCAGCCACGGTAAGGCACAAGATCACATTGACAGAGCGCGCTTGGTGCGCGAAGCGGCCACGCGTGCGGGTCGCGAAGTGGCCATCATGGCCGATTTGCAAGGCCCCAAAATTCGCGTCGGCAAATTTGCCGAAGGCAAGGTCATGTTAGAGCCAGGTGCCAAGTTTGTGCTTGATGCCTCCCGCACAGAACTGGGTGATCTCACAGGCGTAGGGCTTGATTACAAAGAACTTCCCCGCGATGTGAAAGCCGGCGACGTACTGTTGCTGAACGATGGCTTGATCGTGCTCACCGTTGACTCGGTGCAAGGCGAAAAGGTCAATACCACCGTGAAGTTGGGTGGTGAGTTGTCCAACAACAAAGGCATTAACAAACAAGGTGGCGGCCTCACTGCGCCTGCCCTGACGGCCAAGGACATGGAAGACATCAAAACGGCCATGAGCTTTCAAGCCGACTATGTGGCGGTGAGTTTTCCCAAAAATGCCACCGACATGGAAATGGCCCGTC
>CAYRTN010000060.1:0-8557 GCA_964427235.1 uncultured Chthoniobacter sp.
ATCTCGAAAAATACAAAGCAGAGGATGCCGCCATCCTCAAAATCGACAATCAACCGATCGCGGTGGTCACTGTTCCGGATCAGTACGCGCAGTTCATCGCATTCAGTTCGAAGCCTCATGAAATCTCGATTTCTCCGAAAGGATCTTGGCGCTACCTCCAGCTCGACACGGAAAATGCGCTCGCTCTCCGGGAAGAGGACGGCATGTGCTTCATGGTCATCCGTCGCGGCGACTTGGCCGAATTGAAGAGCTTTCTGGAAAAAGCCCCCAACTAGCGTCAGTCCTACTTCAAGGCGTCCAGAGCAGCTTGAACTTCAGCTGCGTGGTCACCGGTTTTAGCGGAAGCCGATTTCCAAACGATTTTGTCACCCTTCACAAGGAAGGATTGGCGACGACTGACGGGCATTCCGAGAATAGAAGGCACGCCAAAAGCCTCGGCCACCTTGCCGTCCTTATCAGCGATCAAAGTGAAGGGGAGATTGTATTTCTGCTCGAATTTCTTTTGCGATTCAGAGGAATCGCGACTCACCCCAAGGATTTGAAGATTTTCGGCGGTCAGGTTCGCGAAAGAGTCGCGGAGCGAGCAGGCTTGGGCCGTGCAACCCGGCGTATCGGCTTTGGGGTAAAAGTAAACGAGCGTCGGCCCCTTGGCATAGGCATCGCCAAAGCGAATTTCCGCCCCATTTTGATCAACTGCCACGATGGAAGGGGCCGCATCACCGACCTCCAAGGCTTTTACTTTGCTGCCGAATCCGAAAAAACTCATAATGATAATGGAAAAGGTTGCCGTGCGGTATCGCATGATCAAAAGCTAGTCGCGATACGTACTATTGGCAACCGACGAATCACCCACACACTTGAAGAACCCATTTCTCATTATTGCAACAAGCGTGGTGGCCTCCGGAGCGATGGCCTCATCCTGTTTTTTCTCAAGGGCCGAGTCGGTCGCCCGGACTGCAAGCGGCCTCTTGCCTCAAAACGGAAGTGGGCTCAATGAACTCATCGCGGCGGCATATCGACTCGCGGGCTGGCAGGGAGCCGACTGGACCCGTGCGATGGCAGTTTTTCTTCCCTGTCTCATCTTGTTTGCGGTGATAGGCCTTTTAGCCCTCCGCCTGTCCTCACGTCCTTTGGGAATCCTCTTTTTGATCGTCTCTCTGGGCGCGCTCGCTTGGGGCGTGAACGACACTATACAGTCACGTCGCAACGATATTCGTGACCTACGACTTCTAGCGCCCGTCGGTCTATTTGAAGCTGCAGCCAAGACCGATGGCCGAATTTTTGTGAATCCCTCAGCTTATGCCCATGCGGCGCTTCTGGCACCAGAGACGTTCGCCCGAATTCCAAATCCGGAGATAATTGGAAGAATATGTGCCTCACTGGCTCTTTGGCGTGAGGAAGACCGTCGCGAACCCTTCTCTGCTCTCATTTTTACCGGAAACAAAATCGCCGATATGCGGCCCATGATAGAAGGTTTATCGAGCGACTGGTATCTGGCTAGAACGGATAATCACGGACTGCTTTTTTTGCGTGGCACCCCCCCGAAAGAAATCTCAACGAACGAAAGTGACATTTCCTTCAAAGACCCGCGCAGTCAGGCGATTTTTCTATCCCAAAGTGCTCTTGTTTTAGACGCAATCGAGCGACAGGCGGAGGCACGCAAGATGATGGAAAAGTCGCTCGAGATTTTCCCCGCCGATGCCAATGTGCTGATCAACTCGGCCATGCTCGCCGCCTCGCAAAAGCGCTGGACCCAAGTTCAGAAAAACGCGGCGGCCGCCCTCAAAATCACGCCGGATTCGGTGCAAGCTCGCTACCTACTTGCCTTAGCGCTCCTTGAGACCAACTGCATCTCAAAGGCCGCCATAGAAAGCACGCGCCTTCTGGGACAACAACCATCCGATCCCCAAGTCCTGCAACTCCAAGCCCGAGTTTCCCGCGCTAACAATGATTCCACGGCAGAAATTGACGCATTGGAGAGGTTGTTATCTTTGGAAAAAAAGGAACACCAAGCCACATCACCTATCCATATTTATCTGGGTCAGGCTTGGGCGCGAAAGGGCTTCGCCACTCAAGCACTGGCAAACTACGAAAGTGCTCTTCAAGGAAATCTCTCCCCCGTCGAGAAAACCGAAATCCAATCCGCGATTCAGAATATCCGCCAGAAGTCAGGGCCGACTCAAAAAGTCGGCCAATGACTTTGAGGCACTAAGCCCCTAGCGCAGCGAGAACCTCGGCTTCGATCTCGGAGTAAATTTTGGCGTCGCTCTTGAGGACTTCCTTGGCGGCGTCGCGACCTTGCGCGAGTTGGCTTCCTTTGTAGCTCAGCCAGGAACCACGCTTTTCGACGATGCCTTTTTCCAAAGCGAGATCGAGAAGGGATCCGGTATTTGAAATACCTTCGTTATACATGATGTCGAACTCTGCCTCCGTGAATGGAGCCGCAACCTTGTTTTTAACGATTTTGATTTTCGTGCGATTTCCGGCGACCACGCCATCGTTTGTTTTGATCGCCCCGATCCGGCGGATATCGACGCGGATGCTGGAGTAAAATTTCAAGGCCTTGCCACCAGGTGTCGTCTCGGGATTGCCGAACATGACACCGATTTTTTCGCGGATTTGGTTTGTGAAAAGACAGATCGTGTTCGCTTTAGAAATGAACGACGTGAGCTTGCGAAGCGCATTGCTCATCAGTCGGGCCTGGGCACCCACGACCGCATCGCCGATCTCACCTTCGAGTTCGGATTTGGTCACCAAGGCCGCGACCGAGTCGAGCACGATAATGTCGAGGGCATTTGAGCGAACAAGCGTCTCACAAATACGAAGCGCTTCTTCGCCAGAACTTGGTTGGGAGACGAGCAGCTCGTCGAGATTCACTCCCAACTTGCGAGCATAGTGAGGATCCAAGGCGTGCTCGACATCAATGAATGCTGCCAACCCACCCAACTTCTGAGCCTGCGCGATAGCAGTGAGAGTGAGCGTTGTTTTACCCGAACTTTCCGGTCCATAGATTTCGATGATACGGCCCCGTGGAAAACCACCTACCCCGAGCGCGCGGTCGATCATGATATTTCCCGTCGGAATGCTTTCCACTTGGGAAACCGTGGCATCCCCTAGTCGGCGGATGGCCTCACTGCCATAGTCTTTTTCGATCTGCTGAATCGCAAGATCGAGATTCTTGAGCCGGGCTGCGGCTGCTTTTTCAGATAGGGGTGCGTCGTCGGATTTGGCCATGATAATAATAAGAAAGGGTTCGCATGGACTATGCCGTGCCTCCTCTCCGTCGAAAACATAAATCCACGCTTCAAAATAAAAAATCCGGACTAGCCGCATCCCCCCAGCCTTGTTAAACAAATCCCCAATGAGTGATGTCTTTCAGCAGGCCCTTTCGCAAACCCTGCCGCTACTGCAAGAGTTGAAAACCGGAATTAAACCCGCCCCAAAAGCCTCCCGTGCCGCATTGACGCGCCTCCGTGGAGCCGCGAAGGCTGCAGCAAGCCTCTCAACCGCACCCGTTGCGGAATCCCGTGTTTGGACGTGGGAGGAACTCGAAAAAGCTATCCTGACCTGTCAAAAATGCGCCCATCTCGTCCGCTCACGCACTCAGGTGGTATTCGGCGTGGGCAATCGCCAAGCAGAGTTGATGTTCGTCGGCGAGGCTCCCGGCGCGGATGAGGATGCTCAGGGTGAGCCATTTGTAGGTAAGGCCGGCCAACTCATTACAAAAATCATGCAGGCCATGGGCTTCGAGCGCTCAGATGTCTTTATTGCCAACGTGCTGAAGTGCCGCCCCGACATGCCCGAGGGCGAATCGGGCAATAGAAAACCCAAACCGGACGAAATGGCGACCTGCCTGCCCTGGCTGCGGGAGCAAATCGAGCTCGTCAAGCCTAAGGTCATTGTGGCCCTTGGAGCGACCGCCACAGAAGGACTCATCGGCGAGACCCGCCCCTTGCGAGACCTGCGCGGGAAGTGGCTGGACTTCAATGGCACCCCAGTGATGGTCACCTACCACCCCGCCTACCTGCTCCGCAACCAATCGATCACCGAAAAAAGAAAAGTCTGGGAGGACATGTTACTGGTCCTGAATAAACTCGGCCGAAAAATCACCCCCAAGCAGCAAAAATATTTCACCCTCAACGCCGAGTGAATGAGGTTCCGTGACGCGTTCCACTCCGTTTTTTATCACGGGATCGTCACTCTCCTCCGTTGGATTCTTCTTTTTGGCGCCCGTGTGACACTCAAACAATTCGGGGAAATCCCGAAGGGGGCGTGTGTGATGGTCTCGAATCACATTAGCCACTTTGATCCCCCACTACTAAGCGGTTGGCTGCCTCGCAAGATCGACTGGATCGCGATGGTGGAGCTTTTCAGTGCGGGTTGGTCGAAGACCGCTTTCACCTGGCTTGATGTCATACCTGTGGACCGCCAAGGCGACGACCGATCTGCCCTTCGCGTGGCGCTAGCCAGACTCGAAAAAGGCAGGCTGATTGGCATTTTTCCTGAAGGCGGCATTCGCGACGGCGCAAGCTCCATGCTCGCTGGCGCGGAAGTCCGTGAAGGGGCATTCCTACTAGCTAGTCGCGCCCGCTGCCCCGTGGTTCCGGTTGTCATTCTCGGCAGCGACCGACTTTATAATATTCGCAACTGGAGGCCCTGGCGACGAGCAAGGGTGTATATCGCTATCGGCACACCGATTTTCCCAACACAGGATGGCAGACGCGGGGCCGCGCGGGAAAAACTTTGCGCTGAAGTCTCCCTCGCGATCATTCACTTGAAGGACGCCTTATTTATTACCTCCGGCCTCACGCCGCTTGATCTTCCCCACTCCCCACAGGAACGCATGAGCGAACCATGAAAACCACCCACCCCCTCACGTGGATCGTTGATGGCGCCATGTGCAACATGATGAATTTCGTTCAATGGCGACGTCGTACCGATGCCTGCTCGAAAGAAAAACTCTCCGTCTACATCGGTGAATGTTCCACACTCAGTCGTGAGGAATTTTTCCGAATGCAGCCCGCGCTTCGGCCAAGTCTAAGAAGCGAGTGGATCGAATGGGATACCCCTCGTCCCTCCGGTCACTTGGAAAACGACCGAGCCCGCGTACGATTTTATCCAGCAAGAAATCACGGTGCCCCCACCGTATTTCTTCTTCATGCGCTCATGAGCGCGAGCGATGTCGGCTACCGACGATTAGCGGAGCGCTTCAATGCCTCTGGCTGGAGCGTCGCCTTTCCGCATCTGCCCTACCACTACTCACGCACCCCCGCTCGAACATGGAATGGGGAACTCGCCATCACCGCCGATCTTGTTCGGAACGCGGAAGGTCTTCGACAGGCCGTGATCGAACTGCGGCAGCTTATGGCACTACTGCGCACCCAAGGCACAAAGGAATTCGCCCTCATCGGCACAAGCTACGGAGGGTGGATCGGAGCACTCCTTGCCCTGCTGGAAAAAGACTTCCGCTTCATCGCCCTCATCCAGCCCATCGTAAATCCCGAGAAAGCCGTCTGGGAGAATCCCGGAGCCGCCATGATGCGTCGCGCGCTCCGCGCCCGCGGCCACGCACCAGGTAACACAAAGGCGATGCTTCACCTTCTCTCTCCAACCGAGGCCTTGCCCCTCTGCGACACCTCCAAAATCCTCCTCACCGCAGGGATCCACGACCGCATATCTCCTCTCGAGGACCTTGAAAATCTCTGTATCCGATGGAACGGCGCTCAACTCCTTCGCGTCCCACAAGGCCACTTCGGTTATCGCGCCCTTCGGGACACATTACTCAAATTGGAACCCTATATTTCCAACTGACGCATGATCTTGAAAATGATTTCCGGCTTGTTAATCTTCGGCGTGCGGACTTCAAAATCCATCATCTTGATCGCCCTGCTTTGTGGCATTTGGGGACTCCCCTCGGGCCTTCGTGCGGAGATGAGCGACGCCGAGAAAAAGGCCGCCTTCATCAAAACACGCGAGACGATCAAACCCGTCTCCAAACCCTCTTCTTCAGCCAAGCCACGCCCCAAACCTCGCTCCTCATCTTCTTCATCAAAGTCCGAAAGCACAACTCGGCGCCGCCCGAAAGCCTCTCCAAGTCCAACGCCAAAAAAATCTCAAAAATCCACTTCTAAGAAATCCCAAGACTCCGAACCGAAAAAATCCTCAAGCCCCAAGAGCGAACAAAAACCGTCAAAAAAAACCGTCAAGGAAACGCCAGCTCCGGAACCAGATCCCGCAGAGGAAAAAACAGAAGTCCCGATCTCGAAGGGCGATGATTTTATTGTGATCCCTGGCGAGACCCCAACTGCCCACCACCCGTCCACGGAATCTTCCCCAACCACTCCCGCGATTTCCAAACCCACGCCAGCACCGATATTCCAACCCCAGATCCCAAAAGGCAAAACGCCCGCCGGACGCGATTTAGAGGCTCCGATTTTAATCGAAAAATCCGGCACGCAGGATTTCGAAGACGAAGAACCAAGGGTCAAATCTTTTTTTGGCGGCTTCATGAAACGATGGCGCTACCTTTCCCCCTCCCTTCGGAAGGCCATCGATAATGCCAATGTCCAACGCGGACGCTGGAAATACATCGTCGTTCATAACAGTGGCACCCGCCAAGGAAACGCCCGGGTTTTTGATGTCTACCACAGACGCGTTCGCAAAATGCAAAATGGCCTCGCCTACCACTTCGTCATCGGCAATGGAAATTCCTCGGGCAATGGAGAAATCGAAATCGGAAACCGGTGGACCCGACAAATCAACGGCGGCCATGTCGCGAGCGACTACTTGAACGACATCGCGCTCGGCATCTGTCTCGTGGGCGATCTCAACCGAGACACACCCACCAAGGATCAAATGGGAGCACTCGACGAACTCTGCACCTATCTCCGTGGTCGTGTCGGCAAGGTCAAAGGCAAGTCCGCCATCGTCCTTGGACACAAGGAAATCAACCCCAAGCCCACAGATTGCCCAGGCGACCGCTTCCCTCTTGGTTGGCTGAGGAAAAAATTCGCCAACTGAGCAGGCAACGCCACCCGATTTTAAAGTCGGGGCGCCAATCCTCAAAGCGGGGTGATTTTCGCATAGACGCCCAGCCTCGTTTCTTTTTGCATAGGGGCTATGAAGATCGCTCAAGAATTTAAAGAATTTATCTCCCGTGGGAATGTCGTGGACTTGGCTGTCGGTGTCATCATCGGCGCCTCGTTTGGAAAAATCGTTAACAGCCTCGTCATGGATGTGGTCATGCCGCCGATCGGAGCGATCCTCAAAGGCGTCAACTTCAGTAACCTGTTTTTTTCCATCGACGGAAAAACCTACGAATCCCTAGCGAAGGCCAAAGAAGCCGGCGCGCCGGTCATCAGTTACGGTATTTTCCTGAATACGATGATCGAATTTGTGATTGTGGCCGCCTGCGTATTTGTGCTCGTGAAGATCGTGAATCAGATCAAACGCCCCGTTGAAAAGGCCACTGAAGCCCCCGCTCCGACGAAATCGGAGCTACTTCTTGAAGAAATCCGGGACGCCCTCAAAAAATAAAACTTCAAGATTTCGCAAAAAGCGATTGATTTTCCCCGCCAAGGCCAGCACTCTACGCCTCCAATAAATTTATGAGCCAGCATCCAAGTTTGAAAGGCAAGAGCGCCATCCAG
Organism: uncultured Chthoniobacter sp.; assembly: GCA_964427235.1. Classification (GTDB taxonomy): domain Bacteria; phylum Verrucomicrobiota; class Verrucomicrobiia; order Chthoniobacterales; family Terrimicrobiaceae; genus UBA967. Next base: position 7,650 of record CAYRTN010000060.1, read on the forward strand.
GCCAAGAGAAGTGTGTTAAAGCGATTTGAACGTGTTGACCTGCTCCGCAAACGCGGTCAGTTCAAAGACGGTCAACGCGTCATCGGTCTTCCAAAAACCAAGCCCGAAGATTAAACCATTTTTTTCCATATGCGGCTGAATCGCTTTCTAGCGGCAGCCGGCCTCGGTTCACGTCGCTCGTGCGATGCACTCATCGCGTCCGGGGCTGTCGTCATCAACGGACACAAAATCGACCAACTCGCTACGCAAGTCGAGGATGGTGACGATGTACGCGTCAAGGGCCGCCCCGTCCGTGCAGCCCTTCCTGTTCACATCCTTCTCAACAAGCCGAAGGGATTTGTCGTCACACGATCGGATGAGCGTGGGCGCAGGACTGTTTACGACCTTCTGCCGCCGGAGTTTTCGACTCTTTGCCACGTCGGTCGCTTGGACAAAGAAAGCGAGGGCCTCCTTTTACTCACAAACGATGGGTCTCTGGCGCAAAAACTGACTCACCCGAGTCACGAAATCGAAAAGGAATACGAAGTCACACTCGATAAGGATTTCAAAGCAGAAGATATTCCGACCTTTCTTAAAGGCATCTACATCGAAGGCGGTTGCGGTCGCTTTGAGCGCGTTCACATTGTGACCACCAAGCGACTTCAGGTCATCTTACGCCAAGGAATCAAACGCCAGATTCGCCTCATGTTTTATAGTCTGGGCTACGAGGTTGAGCGCCTTGTCCGTACCCGCATCGGCAAACTCCGCGACGACCGTATGCCCCTTGGCGCCTGCCGTCGGTTGACGAAACTCGAAATCGCCTCACTGACCGGAAATTCCAAGAAAAGCGCAAAACCCGCTTCCGGAAAGCCCGTCTCGAAGCGCCCTCGCCGTGTTCTCAAAAAAGCTCCCAAGCCCTCAAAAGCTTA
>CAYRTN010000061.1:0-8548 GCA_964427235.1 uncultured Chthoniobacter sp.
ACCTTGGCGATCATGGAATCGTAGTTCGACGGGATCGGGTACCCGGCGTAGGCGTGGGAATCGATGCGAATGCCTCGTCCACCGGGGGCATAGTAAAGATCGATGTTGCCTGGGCAGGGTTGGAAATTTTTCTCTGGATCCTCAGCATTGATGCGGCACTCGATGGCATGTCCACGCGGTTGCGCGTTGATGACGTGGGCGCTGAGATGCTCGCCTGCGGCGATTTGAATCTGGTGCTTCACGAGATCGCATCCGTAGACCTCTTCGGTGATCGGGTGTTCGACCTGGATGCGTGTGTTCATTTCCATGAAGTAGAAATTCCCGTCGTCGTCGACGAGATACTCGATGGTACCGGCATTCTGGTATCCGACGCTTTCGCAGAGCTTGATCGAGGCATCGCCCATCTTTTTGCGAAGCTCGGGGGTCATGAGCGGGGATGGGCATTCCTCCACGATCTTCTGGTTGCGGCGCTGCAGTGAGCAGTCGCGCTCGCCGAGATGCACGACGCGGCCGTGCTGATCGCCGAACACCTGAAACTCAATGTGGTGGGGATTGACGATGAACTTCTCGATATAAACGGCACCGTTACCGAATGCTTTTTCGGCCTCCATGCGAGCGGCGTGATAACCTTGAACGAGGCTGCCCTCGTTGCTGGCGATGCGCATGCCGCGACCACCACCACCGGCGACGGCTTTGATCATCACGGGATACCCGATCTTGCGGGCCACGCGGAGGGCCTCGGCTTCATCCGCGATGATGCCATCGCTACCGGGAGAAATCGGAACGCCAGCGGCGCGGGCGCAGTCACGGGCGGAATTTTTGTCGCCCATCATGCGAATCGCTTGGGCTGTCGGGCCGATGAACTTGATATTGCACGAGGCGCAGACATCGGCGAAGTGGGCGTTCTCTGCTAAAAAACCATATCCTGGGTGGATGGCATCGACGTCAGCGATTTCGGCGGCGCTAATGATGCGGTCGATCTTCAGATAGCTATCCGAACTGGCAGCCGGGCCGATACAAATAGCCTCGTCCGCGAGTTGGACATGGAGGCTGTGGATATCGGGCTCAGAATAGATGGCTACGGACTGGACACCCAGTTCCTTACAAGCCCGGATGATGCGAAGTGCGATCTCGCCGCGATTGGCGATCAGGATTTTTTTGAACATGGGAGTTTAATCGAGTGCGTTACTTCAAACGGAAGAGGGCCTGGCCGAATTGGACCGGCTTGCCATTCTCGGCACAAATCTCGGCGACCGTTCCGGAGACTTCGGCCTTCACTTCGTTCATCACCTTCATTGCCTCGATGATGCAAACAACGGTGTCCGGGGTGATTTCTTGTCCAACCGAGATAAAGGCGGGAGATTCGGGTGAAGGTGATGCGTAAAAAGTACCAACCATCGGAGATTTGACCTCGATGCCGCCTGCAGTTGGTGCGGCAACCGGACCGGCTGTGGAGGCCTCCGTTATGGTCACAGGCTGCGCGGTCGACGGTTCATTCCATTGAACAAGCGGCTGCGTACTGATGTATTGGGGCGAACCCGGTGCACCAGCGGTCTTGAGTGTGATCTTGAAGCCTTCCTTTTCCATTTTGAAAACGGCCACGCCGTTTTTCTTCATGAGATCGATGAGTGAGCGAATTTCTTTGATGTCCACGATAGGTAGGGTGTTTGACTAAGATCACAGAATGCCATGCCGGATCGGAAAGGGTCAAGCCATTGAAATTCCCAACTTCAAAAAGCCGATGCGTTTTTTGGGTGTGCCCGAGGGCGGGGCCCGTGGTAACTGAAAGAGCTAGGATGTTTCGTATCGCTCTCAAAATGCTTTTCCGTGATCGCGCTAAATACGCGATGCTGGTTTGCGGCTTGGCCTTCTGCTCTCTGCTGATGTGCCAGCAATCATCGGTTTTTTGTGGGTTGATGACTTGGACAACGGCAACCGTGCGGAATATCGGGGCCCCCGTATGGGTCGTGGATGCCAAGGTCGAGCAGGCGAACGAGATCATTCCGATGCGCCAGATCGAGGTCGATCGCGTGAGAGGAATCCCCGGCGTGGCTTGGGCGGTGCCCCTCTACATCGGGATCGAGCAAGCACGCCTCACGGACGGTTCATTTCAAAACATCCAACTCGTTGGCCTCGATACGGGCACTCTGACAGGGCGACCGATGGACATGCGGGCCGGCCGCATCGAAGATCTTCGCCTGCCCAATGCCGTTGTGGTCGATCAAGTCGCCGTAGAAAAATTTCGCCGCAAGGGAATCAAGATCGAGCTCGGGACGACGTTTGAAATCAATGACAAAGAAGCGCGCGTGGTCGGAATATGCCATGTGAGCCGTAGCTTCCTCGGTCAGCCGTATGTTTATACGACCTTTGATCGGGCGATGGAATACGCGAAACCCGCCCGCAAAATGCTCGGCTATGTCCTCACAGCTCCGATGCCGGGGGTCTCGAATGAAGAGCTGGCAAAGAGGATCAGCGCCCTCCCCGGCCTGCGGGCCATAGCCAAGGACCAGTTCTTTTGGGATACGATCCGCTGGTATATTAGAAATACAGGCATCCCGATTTCCTTCGGCACGGTGGTGATCCTCGGGGTGATCGTGGGCATCGCCATTGCGGGCCAGACATTTTATTTGTTTGTCCACGACAACCTGCGTTTCCTTGCGGCCTTCAAAGCCATGGGTGCATCGAACTCCACGCTGGCGGGCATGGTGCTGCTGCAGGCTTTTTCTGTCGGTTTCATCGGCTACGGGATCGGGGTGGGCCTCGCGAGTTGGTTTGGCAATACGGTGCTCGCGAAGGAACAACCCCCCTTCTTCATGCCATGGCAGGTGCCGGTCTTTGTGGCCGGAGTGATTGTTTTTATCTGCGCGTTCTCGGCCTTGATTGGGCTTACAAAGGTGATGCGGTTGGAGCCGGCGGTGGTCTTCCGATGAGCGCGCCGTCCCCGATCGCCGTGAAGGTCGAGAACGTGGTGAAAAGTTTCGCCAATGGAGACTCGCGCACCTTCGCCCTCAAGGGAGCCAGTCTCGAAGCGCGCTTCGGTGAGCTTCTTATGATCGTCGGCCCGTCCGGATGTGGAAAAACCACCCTCCTGAGCGTGATCTGCGGCACCTTGAAATTCGAGGAAGGCGACGTGGCTGTTTTTGGACACGAATTGCGCGCGATGCGCAACGGCGACATCACGCGCTTCCGCCGCGACAATATAGGGTTTATTTTCCAGCAGTTTAATCTCATCCCCACACTTACAGCCGTGGAAAATGTGTCGATCCCTCTCATCTTGAAGGGTGTCTCCACCGCGCAAGCCGAGAAGCGCGCGTCTGAAGTGCTGGAAAAAGTCGGCCTAGCCGACAAATACAAATCCTATCCCAGCCAACTCTCCGGAGGTCAGCAACAACGCGTCGCCATTTCGCGCGCGTTGGTGCACGAGCCCCGCCTGATCATCTGTGATGAGCCAACAGCCGCACTCGACTCCGCTTCGGGACACAAGACTTTGGAGCTCCTCCAAGAGAGTGCCGTCCGTCCTGATCGCTGCGTGATCATTGTCACTCACGACAGCCGCATTTATGAGTTTGCCGACCGCATCGTTCAGATGGACGATGGACGCGTGGTCGGCCAGTTCGACGATCCATCCCAACTTTCCCATGCCTAAACGCCTCTCTTTTTATATTGCCGTTGCAGGGGTCATTGCCGTGACCCTGCTTGTTCTTCGCCTGCGCAAAAGCGGCCCGGATTCCACGCCGGTCGTTCCGCCACCCCAATCGCCTTACGCGAATTCCATTGGCGGACGGGGACTCGTCGAGAGCACGAATGAAAATGTGCGCATCGCTCCAGCCACATCGGGCCTCATTGGCGCGGTAAATGTGCGTGTGGGCGATAAGGTCGCCAAAGGGGACATTCTTTACACGATGGACGACCGCAATGCTGTCTCGGTTATCAACGTCCAAACCGCGCAAGTCGGCGTCCTCCTGGCCCAGGTCGCGGAAGCGGAAACCTTGCTCGCTGACCGCAAAGACCAACTTGACCGCAGCACCAAGCTTCGCGAAAAAAATGTCTCAAGCGAAGACGAGGCGAAACGGAACCTCTTTGCGTGGCAGGCTTCCCAACGCCAACTCGAGCGCACACAAGCCGACCTCTCTCTCGCCAATGCCCGCCTCGCCGACGCGCACGTGCAACTCGACCTCCTTACGATTCGTTCCCCGCGCGACGGCACCGTCTTACAGGTGAATATCCGTTCCGGCGAATACACGATGGTGAATGCGGCGGAAACCGCCATCCTGCTGGGTGATATTTCCCAACTCCAACTGCGCGTGGATGTCGATGAATCCGATGCCCCCCGAGTGCGTGCCGGCTGCACGGCGGTGGCTTTCCTGAAAGGCTCGCGCGAAAAAGCCATCCCCCTCGAGTTCGTGCGAATCGATCCCTACATCCTCCCAAAAAAATCTCTCTCCGGCGAAAGCACGGAACGCGTCGATACCCGCGTGCTACAGGTAATTTTTCGGTTCAAAAATCCGGATTTTCCGGTTTACGTCGGCCAGCAGATGGACGTCTTCATCGACGGTTAAAACGAGAGCCCGTTTTTCCGTCTAGGCCAGCGGCCCCAAAGATGCCTTTCCGTCGCTTTGGCAAAGCGGGTCTGCGGCATAGCCGGGGAAGTCTGCCTCGGGAGAAAGAAGCCGCACTTCGATGTCGAGTGATCGGAATGTAGCCGGCCCTGTCACCGTCGCCACGGCCGTATCCGCGGCGTCTCGGCCCACCCCGATTCTCACGAATCCAGTCTCGGGAGACAACCTAGTCGCATCATAAACGAGCCAACGTCCACCTAGCCAAGCCTCGAAATGCGCGTGGAAATCAGCAGGCTGCAGAGCCCAAGAGTAGGAACTGCAAAACCGCGCCGGTATTCCCAATGCGCGGCAAAAAGCGATGGCGAGATGCGCGAAATCGCGACAGACCCCCGCGCGCTGGGTGGCCGTATCGAAGGCGCTCGTCGTCGAGTCCGTGCTCCCCGCGAGATATTCGACGTTGTTGTAAATCCAATTGCAAATTCCACAGACACGATCGTGACCGGATTCCATGTGTCCAAAGGTCACCCTCGCCATTCGCACGAGCTTGTCGGATTCGCAATACCGGCTCGGGTAGAGAAAAGGGATCACATGGGCAGGCAGTTCGGCCAACGTCGATTCCCAGACCGTTCCGGATTTGCAAAAAATGGGATTCAATTCGACTTCGGCCTCATAGCGGATGACGACCTCACCCAGTCCCGCCGCGAAGCGGTGAAAGCGCGTCGGGGAACCTTGGTCGCGCACTTCGTCGAATGCCCCACACTGGCAATTAGATATCTGCTCGCGACAAATCCGTTGGGCACCGCCGGCCGCAGCCGCGATGTTCAGTAGGAACGTGGATTCCCCGAAGACCTCGTAGGTGAGCTGGGATTGAATAAAAAGTCGAATGGGGTTGCTCACACATCAATCTTGGCGGAGTTCCCCGACGAACTCACGCACGAAAGCGCACGAAATGCTGGACGGGCGCTTTCCAAATCGCGAATTGTCCTTATGCTCGCGGCATGCGTTTTGTTTTTATCCTCCTCATTCTCGCCAGTCTCCACATCGCCTCCGCTGTTGAAATCGAGGGCGTGAAAGTTCCCGCGCAAGCTCAAGTCAACGGCCAAACCCTGCCTCTCAATGGGGCCGGCTTACGTACCGTTGTCCTTCTTATTATTCCGATCAAAGCCTATGTGGCGGCCTTCTACGCACCCTCTCCCCTTCGCTCCGAGGCCGACGTGCTGGCTTCGGCTGGGCCGCTGGGATTTACTTTCACCTTTTTGAAGTCCGTGGGGCAAGGTCAGGTCACGAGCGCATGGACGGCCCAATTCGCAGATAGCAACTCTTTCACTTATCCCGGTTTTGAGAAGGATCGCGACGCGTTCATTGCCCTCTTCGGCCCTTTGCAGACAGGAGGCGTCGAATCAGTCCAGTTGGTGGGCACCGACACGTTGGTCTATGACTCCGGTAAGTTCAAAGGAACGATAAGTGGACGCAATTTCCAGCGGGCCTTTCTGAGCCTCTGGTTCGGATCGAACCCTGTGATGCCTTCACTTAAAACCGCCCTGCTCGGGCAATAAGAATCACTTTCCGCTTCGGAGTGTGTGGATGGTTATCTCCGGCGGGCAATTCCACCGCGCCGCCACTCCGCATCCGCCTGTCCCTGGCGAGGTGTAGCCTTGCATTCCCTCATGTCTCCACCGTCCGACCACAAATCGCCTTGGCACGCGACAGGGCACGACCACGGGATGGCCGCCCGGCAGGCAGATCTGACCTCCATGCGTGTGGCCGCTGAGTTGGAGATGAAACCCTAGGCCGGCGGCTTCAGTGTAAGTCTCGGGACTGTGTGAAAGCAGTATCGAGCAGGCCCCGCTCGGAATGCGTGCGCGCACCTCGGCGAGGTCATGAGTTTGGTAAAAATGCGGATCATCGATGCCTCCAAGCCAGATCGATTGGCCGTTCCGCCGGATCTCCGCAACTTCGTTGAGGAGGATCGGCAGGCCCATCGACTCCAACTCTGGCACCATCTCCATGAAATCGTGATTGCCGAGGATGCCCCAGCGCTGAGGAGTTAGCGTTTCGACGATGCGGCGGGTTTCGCGCAGGCACGAGGCATGGTCACCCCCCATGCCGTTGCGGAAATCCCCCGTGATCACGGCCGCGTCGTACGGAGAGGTGCGGATCAAGTCGAGCAGGACGGCAGTGAGGGACGGGTCGAGATCGCAGTGGAGGTCGGTGAGTTGAAGTAGACGGAATCCCTCAAAGGCCTCCGGCAATGCGGGTAAAAACCAATCTTGGTGGACCACTCGAACATCCAAAAACCTCTGGCGCATGATCTCACGGATCCCGCAGAATTTAAAAAACCACGACAACAAGCTGTCGAATGGGATGAGCCTCTCCAAACGAAAGACTCCCTTACCCTGATGCAAGAAGCGGGTGGTTTTATCCGTCTGGCGCTTGAGTCTTTTGGCGAAGAGGGTATCGCCGAGACGGTGCCGGAGCGCCGTCAAATCGGAATCCGTATTTTCCGCAGGGAGGCTCAACGGTGAAGGCCCACAGACTTAGATGGCTGCTGCTGCGGTCTGAAGGTGCCTCTCAAATCCTCTGTCTGCCAACGCTTCTCGTAGCGCAGTGGATTGAATACACCCGTCACGCCGTCCTTCTGCCAATACACCTCGGCCGTCCGCTGCCAGTCGCAAGACTCCTCTTCGGCATAGAGATTTCCGTCCTTCAATCGAGCGCGGATTTCGGCGCGAAGTTCTTTCGACGTTGCCGTCACGGGGGAGTCGAGGCGGATCGGGCGAAGGCGGATTTGGTTCTGGTCCCGCATTTCTGGGTGAATAAAAACAAAGGCCCCCTGTGGCACTTTCGGAGTCGTCTTGAGGCTGCGCAGGGTTAGGAATGTGGAATCCCCCACCTTCGATGCCCACGCTTCGAAATCATAATCCGTCTTGGCACCCTTTTCTGAAGAGGTGATCTGAACGCGATACAAATCGTTGCCGGCGGGGGTAACGAGGGCCCGCGAAGTGCCGCCGTTTTTTTCCGTTCGCTGCCACTCGCCAAGGAACCATGTGTTCAACGATTCCGATGGCCCCGAGGTGAGCGGCTTCTCAAAAAAGCACCCGCCCAGGAACAAGGGAGCCAGCAGAAGGAGCAAACGCAGGAAAAAACTCATGCCTTGCGCTATATCCGAGTTCCGTCCGGAATGACACTGTTTTTCGGCACGACCACGATGCCGTCCCGAATGTAGTATCCGTCGCCGTCGAAATTTTCCGATTCGGGTTTGGAGGTGATCACCACGCCATTTCCGATGCGGGCGTTCTTGTCGATGATCGCTCCCTCGATGGAGCAATTGACGCCAACGCCAATCGGCGGCACACCTTCTGGACGGACGTCATCAAGGGACTCGTAAAGGTCCGCCCCCATCATCACCGTGTTCTTGAGACTCGAACCTGTTCGCACAATGCTACGGATGCCAATGACGCATCGATCCAAGGTCACATGGCCTAAAATACATCCGTCGGAGATCATGGCGCGGTTCACTTTCGCTCCGTCAATCACGCTGGCTGGAAGGCAGAGGGGTTGGGAATAAACCGGTGATCCTGGAACGTAGAAATTGAATTTTGGATTGTTGTCGGCCATTTCGAGGTTGGCGTCGAAGAACGATCGGATGGTTCCGATGTCTTCCCAATAGCCTTCAAAGATGTGAGCCAAGACCTTCCGGTTTTGGATTGCGGCAGGGATGATGTTTTTACCGAAATCCACCAGATCGTTGTCGAGGCTGGAGATGAGGGCTTCGCGATTGAAGACGTAGATACCCATCGAGGCCTGAAAAAGTTCCTCTTGGCTGGGATGCCCGATTTGGCTGAGTAATTCGCCCGGAATACGGAGCGAGTCGATGACCTCGGGATCCTTCGGTTTTTCGACAAACCGCGTGATGCGGCGGTCGCTGTCGGTCGCCATGATTCCAAATCCCGGGACCGCCTTGCGCTCGACAGGAATCGTTCCGATGG
>CAYRTN010000062.1:0-306 GCA_964427235.1 uncultured Chthoniobacter sp.
TCATTTCCGCGCGGAATCTTTCGAACTCGGTCATGGCACCTCAGATATTGTTAGTGTCCAATCATCGCATCCCGGTTCCAGTGGGCTATAATCGTCGATGACATCATGCGTTCCGGAAGGGTTTACGGCATAAATAAATGAGCTAAGTAAATTACAAGGATTCCCATCGCCTATCGGCCCCCCATTGTAAACTACCCCAATCCATAGTTCATCCCATTCACATTCAGAAGGAGGAAAAATATTTGCACGAGAAAAATATATTGAATAACCGTCTGCGGTTTGTGCTGAAAAATTCCCGCAAGTATC
>CAYRTN010000062.1:316-6226 GCA_964427235.1 uncultured Chthoniobacter sp.
ACAACATGCGCAATTCACAGCGCGAAGGCCGCCGTCGGTCTTGATTTTGATGGCTCCGGAGGATGTGCGGCCGAGGGTCATAAGAGAGTTTTAAGTTTTAAGAATTAGGTTTTAAGTTGGCGTGGTTCGGTGACTGGTGGCTCTTAAGACTTATAAACTTAATGCTTAAGACTTGTGTCAGCATTCCTCCGTGGGTAGCCAGGCGAGTGATCCGTCGGCTGTTCCGAGGACATTTTGACCTGCTGGGATTGGCGTTGGGATGCATGTTGAGCATTGGGCTGTTTGCAAGGCGGTGACGGATGTTTGCAAGGCGGCGACGGATGATTGCAAGGCGGTGATCACTGCGGGGGCAGGCGGCGGGGGTTGAGGGGGTGGCGGTGGCGGTGGAGCTCCGCCGACTCCTCCGGGGCGGGACCGGCCTGGTCCGCCGGCGGGCATTAGTTGCCCTCCTTCAATTCATAGAGATCGGCAGCTACATTGTAGCCTTCGTTGGTGATGTTGACCATAATAGAGCGACTTTCAAAGTTGGTGTTATTGACGCAGAGCAAGTATTTTTTGCCATCTGTCAAAAACGCATTTCCATTTCTGTTGGTGCATTTCACGACAAACCACTTGTAGGTCGATAGCACGAGATAGGGGACGGTGGCCCCGGCGTAGAAGGTTGGCTTCGGGCCTGCGAAATTGACGCCTTGGACGCCTCGCACGGGGATACTTTTGTTTGTGGAGAGTGTGACTGCTTTCCCAGTCGCCATGCTGTCGGCGGCGTAGCGCTGGGTGTCGTCCAACTCGGGGAAGGTGGCAGAGCTGAATGCCGAGGGGACGAAGTCGGGGGCGAAGGCGGCTTGGAAGAGCGAGGTGTCGTCGCGGCGGGATAGGCTCCAGAGCGGGGCAAAAGGAAGCTTAAGGGTTAGCGGCAGAAGTTCATCGGCGGTGTAGCCGGGGCGGGAGCTTGCAAAGGCTCCTTGGCTGTCGTCTTGATAGATGACGACATTTTGCTCATCGACGATTTGCACAAAATAGATGCCATACTCCTGATACCACCAAGAGAACCAATCCTGCGACGGGGAGAGGGTGCGGAGGGTTGAGAGGTGGTGTCCGGTGCCTGCGGTGGTGGCGTAGACGCCGGGGATTTCGGCAACGATCTCAAGCGTTTCGCCGCCGTTGGCGAGGCCTTCGTAGGCTTTGTGAGTGGCGGTGTAGTTTAGCTGTCCGCTTTGTTTTTTGCAGAAGACGAGGTTTTGGTTTTTGGCATCGAATACAATGAGCGATTCGGCGGCTCCGGCCAAGGAGTGGACATTATCCAGCGTGCGGGGCAGCTCGAAGGCGTTGCCGGGCCAATAGGGGAAGGTGAGTGTGTATGACTCAGACTCGCCTTTAGCGGCCTCGATGGTGAACTGGCCTTTTTCATATCCGGTGGGGTAGTTCCACCCGAGGTGCAGGATGTCGTCGCCGGATTCTGTGTTTTCAAGAACGGAAAATGGGGTGAAATCGCCGACGGGTTCGCCGCCGATTTCCGTGCCGGACAGAGCGACCTTAACCACCGAGGCGGCAGAAAGAGATTTCGGCACGGAGAGGGTGCTGGCATCTGCAAGCCCGGCGAAGGTCTCTTGGAACTCCACGCCAAGGGCATTTTTGAAAAGGACAACGGCCGAGGAGCAGGTGAATTTGGTTTCCAGGAAAAGCGTGGCGGTGGTGCGGTCGAAATAAAAACCGTCTGGCGATTCCGTGCCCATGTCCTCGCTGGTGATCGAGACGCTCGTGATCTCGAAGAGTGGCGAGGCGGTATCGATAAGCGTGGAGGTGGAGCTGGCGTCGGCGACGCTTTTCTGAATCGTGACGCCGAAGTTGACGAAATTCCGCGCGGCCGTGCCGGTGATTACAATGTCCCCGGTGGTGTCGGCATCGAGGAAGTAAAAGCTCTGGCGGTCGGGGCAGAATACGAAATCCTCATCGGCCACGAGCGGTGCAGCGTCGAGCGTGACAGACGAGACAGCGCTGATCCAGCCGCGCTGGGCCGGGAATGTGGCGGTGCTTGGGCGGTGGAACATCACGGCTTCGCTAATCGTCTCTGACATGGCGAGTGCGCTGGTAGGCGCGCTGCTGGCTGTCAGGATTTTTTGGCGCGAGGCAAGATAGCGATCGAGGCTGGACGAAACTGACGAGGTGGGACCGCTCACGGTGCCGCCGCTTATGTTCCCGAGAATGACGGAGTTTTGGATCTTTAGCGGGAGCGTGATTGTGCGAATGGCGCTCTGGTCGGCATCCTCCCACTTCACTTCAAAAATAGCGTCTACGAATTCCTGATCATCCTCGAACAGCGCTTGCACGGGCGCGGTGGTGAGGTCGAGGAGGCCGGAGGCTGCATCAGCATACGCTAGATATTCGCCGCCGTAGTTCTGTTTGATTCCGACCGCGATGTTGTAGTCCGAAGGGACAGAGAACGAGGTCGTGTCCTTCACAAAAACAATCGTGAAAGGCGTGCGGTCGTCACGCTTGAGAACCATGCTGGACAACACGGAGCGCGTGTTGGCTTTAGAGAGCATCTTTCGATTTTTGGGATCGATGTAGAGTTCCAGTGTGTTCCAAGAGACGGTTGTCAGAATGATGACAGCAGTGGCTGACAGGTTGTTTGCATCTACGGCTGTGACGGTGATGTAGTGCGTGCCCGTGAATGTTGGTGTGCCGGTGATCGCGCCGGCGGATGCAGAGATTGACGCCCAATCCGGCAAGTCGGAGGCATACCAGGATACAGGAGTGCCGGAGAGGACTTGGGGTGTGGACGTAAAAGATTCGCCGACATTTGCCGTGAACGCTTGGGATTGGACAAGTTGCATGGTTGTTATTGATGTTCCACCGCCGCCTCCACCGCCGCCTGCGGAAATCACGAGCGATACATTGGTAGCGGCACTGGTGCCCCCGGGACCGGTTGCGGTCACAGAAAATGTGGTGGTGCCTGCGGCAGTGGGGGTGCCCGCGATAATACCGCTGGAGGAGTTTGTGGCCGCCCAGCTCGGCAGGCCGCTAAATGCAAAAGATGCGGCTGGGCGGTTTGCCGAATTGGTCAGGGCGACTGCTGCGGAGAAGGCCGTGCCGACGGTTCCGTTTAATGTCTGACTCGGTGCAATGATCGGAGTGCCTGCTTCTATTGTAAAAGCCACGCTCTGTGCGGCTCCGCTCCCTGCGCCATTCGATGCGGCGAGGCTTGCCGTGAATGAGCCGATGGTGGTGGGAGCGCCTGTGATCGCGCCCGTTGAGGAATTGATCAACAGTCCGGCCGGCAGTCCGGTAGCGGCCCAAGCAGTCGCCGGTCGATCCAGTGCATCTTGTAGCGAGATGTTGGCTGAAAATGCGTCGCCGACTTTGCCTGTGAATGTCTGCCCAGATGAAATGATTGGAGCGCCTATGGCAATCGAGATCGTCGCCGTGGTCGACTCGCTCGTGCCGCCAGGCCCTGTGGCCGTGAGCGTGATGGTCGCACTGCCCGTATCCTGCGGCGTGCCGGTAATCGTGCCTGTAGTCGTGTTGATCGTTGCCCAGCTCGGCAGATCGGTTGCCGCCCAGCTTGTCACTGGGCGGTTCGTGGAGTCTGTGAGTGAAAAGGTTTTACTGAAAGCCGCGCCCACGGTTCCCGAGGCGGTCTGCCCTGGCGTGATGATTGGCACTCCCTCCGCAATGGAAAAGTTTGCTGAAATTGAATCCGAATCTACCGCAATGGGGCCCTGGCTACTGGCTCCCCAAGATTCAAGTGTCCCATTAGTTTTTAATGCGACGGAATAGGCACCGCTTGTAGCGATGGCAATGGCACCTGAAATATTGAAAGCTGTGCTGCCTTCGCCCCAAGAAACCACTGTTCCGTCGTTTTTTAGCGCGAGACAATAATTTCCAGAAGTCACTATTTTTGAGACAGATGAAAGCCCTGATGGGATAGTTGTTTGCCCCTCATTTGATCGCCCCCAAGCAACGACGGTTCCGTCCTTTTTAATGGCAATATTGTGCAATGCACCTGCGGCAATAGCTGCAACAGAAAGCCTAAGACTTTGCGGAAAAGATGTTTGTCCGTAATCTTCTGGATAGTTTATGTTAAATCCATTTTCTTGCCCTTTGGTATATCCCCAAACCGTGGCGGTCCCTACCGAGTTAAGCGCAATAGAGTGAAACGATCCGGCCGCTATCGCTACTATATTAGAAAGATAAGGGATTTGAATTTGCCCGGTGAAATTGTCTCCCCAGCCGACTACCGATCCATCGGATTTCAGCGCAAGCGAGTGGAATCGTCCCGCCGCAATAGCAATAACATTAGACAGCCCCGAGGGTATTGTGACCTGCCCTAAATTATTGGCTCCCCAGCCGACTACCGTCCCGTCGGATTTTAAAGCAAGCGAGAATTTAAGACCAGCGGCAACATCCACAACGCCATTCAATCCGCTGGGAATATCGAGAGGCCCAGTTCCTCCGCCGTCTACAAAATTTGACCCCCACGCAACCACGGTTCCGTCGTATTTTACCGCAAGCGTGTGATATAACCCAGACGCGACTTTAAGCGCGACTAGCGGGCCTGTCGCGGTGATTGTGGCGCTTGATTCCCCTTTAGCTATTGGCAAGCCAGAGATTGCCCCGCTCACAGAATTGATCGCCAACCCTGAGGGCAGCCCCGTAGCGGACCAAGAATTGACCGCCCCTGTATGAGTTAAGGTGGTTGTCAAAAATGTCTCCCCCACTTTTCCCATAAGAGTGCCGCTGTATGATTGGATAGGCATCGATTACCTCGTCGGTGTCAAAATCAACACTCCTCCGTAGCGATCCATGCGAGAGCACCCTCGACTACGCCAAGGACATGGGTGCCGGTGGTGGGCGGCTCGGGGAAAGGTAACTTTAGCGTGACTTTGCGTTGCTGGTGCCCACCGAGTCCCGTGGTCGTGGTGACTACGAAGTCATCGCTGAATAGCTCTGTGGCGAAAACGAAATTTTTGTCAAGATCCGCGCCGCGAAGGGCGTAAGGATACCCGCCGGTCGCGGGGTTCGGAGCTGTTTTTGCCAACGATTCAAAACTAAGAGGAGGGTTCTGGTTCATGGCGCTGGCATGCTAAAGGTCCCGATCGCCTTCGTGATGGAATAAACGACTTCAACTTCCTCTACCCCCCCGTAATCAGTCACATTGACATTGGTGATCTGAATCGTTTTTTCGAGATCCGAAATAATGCCAACAAATGAAACAAAATTGACTGGCAAATTGAATTGATTGATTTCTGCATAACCAGAATCTCTCACTTTTAAGTTAGGCGCGGTCGGCAAAGTTGGCGTTCCTTTTCGCCTCATTTTTTTTAAGTGGGCAACTTCAAAAATGTAGCCAGGGAATATTTGGTCCCTAAATGTCCTATCGTAATATGTTATTCCGGAAACTGGGTCTGTTGTCGGGTTGACGAATTGCCAAATCCGACCCGTGATTTCTCCGATCGTAAACCCGCGCACTTCGTAAGTCGTCTGATCCCATATGTCATATCCCGTCGCGGTGATGCGCGCAAAGCCGTCCGTTCCGACGGAGACCGACGGCTCAGGGAAGACATCGACTTCGCCGAGACTTGTGGGAATGCTTTGCGGAAGCTCGGTCGATCCGACAGGACGGAGCCACTCGGCCGTGACCGCGAACAGCCCGCCGAGATGTCGATGCTCGGTGACATTTTGGAGAAAAAGGTTGGTGCTCCCGCTTTTGTAGATTGTCATGGGTTAAACGGAGAGCGCCATCTGTGGCAGCTTGGGTTCGATTTTGCCGACGAGTTCTTTGATGTCGGAGACGAGGGATTTGAGTTCCGAAAAAATGCTGGTGTCCGAGGTCGGTGGCTCTGGCATAGGGGTGGTGCCGCTGCCGAAGCTCGGGAGGGAGTCGGTGAGGTTGAGCTTGAAGGGCTCGCT
>CAYRTN010000062.1:6236-8548 GCA_964427235.1 uncultured Chthoniobacter sp.
CTGTGGCAGCTTGGGTTCGATTTTGCCGACGAGGGTTTTGATCGCCTCGACCGCTGTTTTTATCAGATCAAGCGTCCCATTGACGCCCGACTTTGCGGCAACGTCAATTTCAAGCCCGCTTTTCACAGAGTCGCGTAGATCATTCACTGATTTTTGAGCATCCAATTTTGTTGATACGTTCGAAAATGCTGCGGTTGTTTGGCTTTTTGCAGTTTGATAATCCACTAAAAGTTTTGAATTTAATGGATTGCCATTTAAAAAATTAACAAGATCTTTGATTGATTGTTGACCACTGGCGGTGTCAATCGGGTTATTCGTTAAATTGGTCTTGACTTGATTCATATACTTCACGACAGCATCAATTTGATCCTGTCCAGTTTGTCCAAGTTTATCTATATTTAGTTTTTTAACAATATCGGGAAAACTCTTTTGGGCAAGATCGGTTCCAAGCAACTTGTCCATTGCTTTCAATTCGTCTTTCGCTGCTTTTGCTGTATTGTTTGCGTCTTCCAAAGCCTTGATCTTATTCATTTTGGATAATGTATCAGCAAACCCAGTTGCGGAAGCCAAGCTTTTTGATAAATCTGCTGCGGCTTTTGCTGAATCAAAGAATAGAGGATTACCATTTGCCTCCAAATATTTTATATTTCTTGAATTATTTGCGGCGATTGCCATATTGTCTGCAAACAATGCAGCTTGAGTTGGGTCAAGTCCAGCATCCAAGGCTTTTTTAAGGTCATCTGCATATTTCTTGGAATCCTGCAAAGCCTGGACGCGAGCAGAATCCCCTGCGGCTTGAGCGGTAGCTAGATCGAGCTGATATTGTAACTCGTCTTGCTTTAGTTTATTTTGAATTTGTTGATCGGCCGCTTTTTGTGCTGTTAAAGCAGCTGCGTCAGCCTCCTTATCTGCAATCTCACCAGTCAAGGCCAAGATTAATTTGTTTAAATCTTGGCTAACCGTTAGTTGATCATTAACCCCACCAATACCAGCCACTTGATCTTGAGTGCTTTGTGATATTGCTACAAAGGCCGCTCCTGTCCCGTCAAGCAAAGAATTACTTGTTTGAATTTTATCAGAAATATCGCCCCATCCATTACCGATAGAATCTAGTTCTGGCTTTAAATCGGAGGTTAGCGTGAATGCCGTATTAATTTTTGTGCCAGTATCAACGGCTTGATTTCCCATTGCAGACAATGATGGCTTTGCGTCATTCGCCGCTGTTGCAACGTCATTCATACCCTTTGTAGCATCGTTCGATACACTTGCTACAGCTTTAAGACCAAGCCCAAGTGGATCTAGTCCTCCAGGCAATAATGCGGCAAGAACCTGCAAATATTTATTTGCTTCGGTTGCTCCTTGCTTGAATCCATCTGAATTATCTTGCAGCCCAGATGCAGCGTCCGATGCTGATTTTTTCAATATACCAAATATATCTGTGGCAATGAAAATGTTTTTTGTTAGGTCAATAATTGCTGGATTTAATATCTGTCCAATAATTTTTCCAAATCCGGCTGCATCCACTCCGGCCATTGATGTGCCAAGTTCCTGTAGTGAAGGAACTGTCTCGCTTAAAATCCCAGCTGAGAAGGCGGTCATTTTGCCTTTTATTGTGTCAATGCTTTCTGAGAATTTATCAAATGCAGCAGCATTGTCATTCATTACTTGCTCAAGTGATCCGACTTTACCTCTTGCATCATCGAGATTCCCTGAGAAACCAACAAGCAACGGAAGCAATTTGCCACCTAATTTATCTCCAAAAACATCAGATGCTGTTGCCGCTCTTTGAGTCGGGTCTTGGATTCCTGCAATTTTATCTGCAAAAATCCGCATTTGATCGGTTGGCGTTTTACCAGCAAGATCGGAAAGGCTAATCCCAAGCTGATTCATCGTTTGAATCTGCTTGTCTCCGCCGTTTGCGGCATCCTGCATGAAGTTTTGCAGTTTGTTTATTGCTACTCCTACCTGTGATGCTTCCAACCCAGAGTTTTTAAAGGCGGTTTCTAATACCAAAAGCGTTCCAGCTGCTACGCCTGTTCGAACAGATAAATCATTTAGCCTTCCACCAAGATCAAGCGCATCCGAAAAGCCTTGAACAACAGCCCTGGCCGCATCGAATGCTAACGAAATAGCCTTCTGGAATCCATCGGCGGCGAGATTTCCAACAGTGAAGGCTGCCCCCATTCGTTTAAACTCATCATCAAAAATACCTCCAGCTTTTTTTGTTTTATCCCCTGCCGATTCTACGCTATCGCCTAATCCTCTTACTTTAGGCAATGTATCGGCTGATGCATTCCCGATAGCCTTGATGT
>CAYRTN010000063.1:0-8508 GCA_964427235.1 uncultured Chthoniobacter sp.
CCGTGGAAGCTGTCGGCAGGCATTCCCTCTTTTCCTTGATTACGAAAAACCAAGATTGATAGCTAAAAAAAACCGCCCTCTAGGACAGAGCGGTTTTTTTCTTCAGCACCTTGGCGGTCGGCGCTGGTATTCACACATCAGGAGGCTAGGACCAGACCGGCAGTTGCATCGAACAACCCATGCAATGCCTCCCCTCGCCTCATGGCTGTGTGTGGATTTACTGACTTGTGGACCTCTGTGAATGCGTTGAAGAGGCTCCATGCCGTTCTTTCCCTGAATGCCGAGTGTGCCGAGTATCTCCACTGCTCCAACACATCCGGGATTTGTGATGTCGTGATCGCTTGGCAATCAACCGCCCTGATCACGATGTCGTGGGCCTCAGCATCATTCAGCATCCTGCATTTGTAGGCATCCAATCGACAGTCCAGTTGATAGAACTTGTCGCCTAGTTGTCCCACCGCCCGCGCTGTTAGATGGCGGAGATCCCGCATGGCATATTTTGTGTGCTTGCGGCTGATTCTGACCTCGCCTGAGAACGCAAGGTTGTCACAAACAAACACACGGGTTCCTGCAACCAAGCCTGCTGGATAGGTCTGGTCATGACTATTCCTGACTCCCACCACCCATGCATAGTCGGATTCCGACTTTGTTGGGAGGGAGACAGAGAGCACTCCGAAGTAGCGCGCACCCTCGTGACTCAGGGCGTGTGTCTCGTCGGTGATGGTGAATCCCGAGTTGAGTAGTTGATGGCCCACTTCCTCCAAAACCGCCCGAGTTGCACAAAGATTCACATCCACTCGCGCACCTGTCTTTTTGATGGAGCCATACTGCTTTGGCTCGCTGGAGACACCCGCACGATCCGAAGTGATGCCTGGATCCAGGTTTCGGAAATTCCGGAAGAGCCCATCCGTCCACAGCGCCCACATAGGCGAAGACTCGCCGAATACAGCAACGCCATTCCGATCATAGACGAGTACCCTGCGGAAACAGATCTGCGAAGTATCATCAAGCACCTCAGCGAATGGTTGCCTGTGGAGGAAATCGCGGGCCTGCGACTCTTCGAAAGTGAGTTGCGAGACCTCGGGTTAATCCACGATTCAGAAAGCGAAAAAAACCTCATCTCGTTGTTTCACGGGGAAGAATACCCCGTTACGAAATAACCGACCCCACCACTTACCTCCCATTCAGATTTGCTGTATTTGCCAGCAATTATCGACCTCCAGAATGTGATGTATGCGGCTTGATTGGGCGCATAATTTTTTTTCGAATAATGAGCGAGGGGAGCGCTTGATCGACATTTTAATCAGGGCCGCTGCGCGTGGCAACGCATGGCTTGCTCTAGGACCTTTCTAGCAACAACGTCGTGGTCGATATTAGTGGAGTCGAATCGAAAGTCCGCTAGGGCTTCATAGATGGACTTTCTCGAATCGAAGAGGCGATCAAAAGATTCGCGCGGGTTGTCGGTCTGAAGCAGTGGGCGACGCGTGCTACGCGAGGCCCGCTCAAAGAGGACATCCGGCTCTGCATCGAGCCAGACGATGATCCCAACTTTCTTCAATGCCTCACGGTTCTGTTCACGCAAGATGGCTCCCCCCCCTGTCGATAGAACGATGCCGGCCACGCCCACGAGATCCAGCAACACGCTCTGCTCAATATCGCGAAACCCATCCTCTCCCACCTCCGCAAAAATCTCAGGGATACTTTTATTTTGAGCCTTCACGATCAGCTCATCGGTATCCACAAAGCGGTGACCGGTGAGCGTGGCGAGACGCCGCCCAACGGTGGACTTGCCACACCCCATGAATCCCGTAAGTACAAAATTCGGTAACATGCCGTGAGTATTTCCATATCCCCGAACGGGCGCGAATCATTTTCGTTTCAAACGAACAAACTCACCCGCGACCGTCAGGCCTTCGCCACGGGGAGCTCGCTCCAGCGCGTCGTAAATTTGCGGGATCGCCGATTCTGGCGCATCGCCCAAGTGTCGTGAGTTCCCATCGCTCCATAACGCACGGTATTGGCTCCGATTTTGCGGTTGAGTTGATCCACGATGGCGGCGAGTGACTGGGCGAGAACCTTGTCCGCCCTATACTCAAAAAGCGAAAGCTGCACGGCTCCCTCGGGCGAGATTGCAGTCACAAAAAGCCCAGTTTTTTTATATTGGTATCCGACTCGGTAGATTGAGCGCAGGAGATCGAGGGCCACCGTGATGAGCGTGGATGTCTGATTCGTCGGCTGCAGAAGAGTCGTTTGCGCTCCCGCATTGTATTGGGGTTGGCTTGCACTGAAGGGATTGGTCTCCACAAAAACACTCACATGCGCGGCCAATAGTCGACCGGCACGAAGCTTCTCACCCACCCTCGCGGTGTAGGAGGCAAGGGCTTCCTCCAGCTCCTGAAGCGTCTCGACGGGATGTCCAAAGGATTTCGCCGAGGCGATTCCTTTTTTGGCCGCAGGCAGTTCCTCAAGATCAAGACAAGGAAGCCCTCCCAACTCGCGTGCGATACGCTCTCCGATGACGCCAAGAGCTCCTCGCACATTCGCCATCTCGGCGTATTTGAGATCTCTTGCGGTCTGGATGCCCATGGGAGCGAGACGAGCGGAGAGACGAGTCCCGATGCCCCAGATTTCCGAGCACGGAACCATGACAAGAATGGCATCGGCATCTGGAACCCGTGTGAAATCGAGCACGCCCTGCCTTTGGGGAGTTTTTTTTGCGAGGCGGTTCGCGAGTTTTGCCAGCGTCTTGGTCGGAGCTATTCCAACCGAAACAGGTATTCCCGTCCACTGACGAACGCGTTCGCGAATCTCTCTAGCGAAGTCTTCCCCGAGTGCATCATCGAGTGCTAAGAAGGCCTCGTCGATGGAGTACACCTCCATGGCCGGCACAAGCGGACGCATCACCTCCATCACCCTCGCAGACATATCCCCGTAGAGCGCATAGTTTGAACTCAGAACGGCGACCTGATGCTGGCGAAAGAAGGTTTCATTTTTAAATGCGGGCGCACCCATTTTGATGCCGAGTTGCTTGGCTTCCTCGCTCCGCGCAATCACACATCCATCGTTGTTGCTGAGTATGACGAGCGGTCGACCGATGAGGCGGGGATTGAAAACCCGTTCGCAGGAGGCGTAAAAATTATTACAATCAACGAGGGCAAAGTTCATCGGGGTTGGTGGATGACGTAGGTGACGATCCCCCAGATCACGAGTTCTTGGTTTTCGCTGATTTCGATGGGGGCGAATGCCGCGTTCTCAGCTTCAAGAAAGACACGCCCATCGCGACGGCGGAGGCGCTTTACAGTGAAGTCGCCGTCCAGCATCGCCACCACGATCTGGCTATCCTTCGGCGTCAACGAGCGATCCACCACGAGGATATCGCCGCTCAAAATCCCCGCATCGCGCATCGAGTCGCCCTCCACCTTCACAAAAAAAGTCGCAGCAGGATTGCGGACGAGGTGCTCGTTGAGATCGAGCGATTTTTCCATGTGGTCGTCTGCTGGAGAAGGAAACCCAGCCTGAACCTTGGCCGAAACGAGCGGAATACGCAGGCTGAGTCGTGCTTCAAACGGAATAGGCTCGCCGATAATCATGATCTTCTTATTTGGAACCGCTGGCACCGGGAAGTCAACACCCGCAAAGCGGAGTCATGTCCGCACGCACTCGAGTCGTCAATAAAGCCGTGTGATATATTTTTTATCCAGCAGAGCCGTTGGCTTTATTTAAAAATTAGACATTTTCCGAGACTCAAATCGTCTATACATTGAATGAAATCCTTTCCTATGAAACTAAACCTAGTCGCAGTCCGTCTTTTGGTCGCTCTGTTCTTTTTGACTTCTGGATTTTTATATGGTGCGCCGAGCGCTTCCACTACACCGACCTTGACCGAGTGGGTAGATGTATCAATGACGATAGATGCCAACGGGCGTTCTGCTCAATTGGCAATCCCTGATTCGGCGACTAGGCTTGTTGTAGAACGGAAGAATCGCAAGGGAAAGTGGTCGGCTTGGCATTCCAAAAAACTCAAATCCGGAACCACCACACAAAGCGTACGGCTTCCAAAATCCTCCGCATCAGATTGGCGGGCAAAAGTGGAAGTTCCCTTGTTGGCGTCATCCACCAACCGTAAATACCCGTCCACATTTTATAAAGGAGCCCGTGCATTTACTGCTGCAGCGGCTAATGGCTATGTTGATTCCTCGAGTGCATCGGTTCGTGGTGGCATGAACGAAGGTATAGTCGCATTGTCCTCAGTTGCGCTCTCCGACAGTTCCAAATCGACCGAAAGCGCGACTCCCGTCGAGGCCGATATCTGGAAGACCGATGGCAACACAGTCTATTTCTTCAATCAGCTTCGCGGACTCCAGATCATTGATATGGCGGATCCGGCCAACCCCGCCCTCATTTCCAGCCTGCGACTTCCTGCTGTCGGTCAGGACCTCTACGTTCTTCCTGCTCAAGGCAACAACCTGCATGCCGTCCTCCTCACCCGCGATACAGAAGATTGGTCTTCCTCCGTTATCCAGTTAGTGCGCATCACTGGAGGGAAACCTGCGATTATTGCAACACGCAAAGTCAAGGGGTGGCTTTCCGACAGTCGCATGGCCGGAGCCAACCTTTATCTTGCCACACAAAATTGGACTTCCGCAAATGGCTCTTGGACCGAGCAGGCGATTCTTACGCAGGTTTCCATCGATACGTCAACCGGTTCACTTACCTCTCCCTCGGAGTATAAAATCACGGGTAGCAGACCGGTTATTTCCGCCGGCATGGGTTGGATGGCTGTGGCCACAAGCCAATCCACAAACTGGAATAAGTCCGATGTCACTCTATTTTCCTTTAATGAAAATGGACTCACGCAGCTGAATGCTACGCCGATCGAAACAGCAGGTCGCATTTACGACAAATTCAAGATGCAGGTGAAGGACGGTGTCTTCACAGCTATCTCACAGGGATGGCAGAGCTCGGATGGCCAGTGGACTTGGTGGAATGGGACTCAGGTGACTCAGTTGGAAAATTTCAATACGAATGGAGATGCTCTCGGCAGCCTAGAGATCATCCGTGGCGAGAATCTCTACGCAACGCGCTTTGCAGGCGACAAGACCTACGCCGTCACATTCCGGCAGACAGATCCACTTTGGGTTATCGACTTGTCGGATTCGGCTCACCCCACTATTGCTGGTCACCTTGAAGTTCCTGGTTGGTCAACCTACATCGAACCTCTCGGAGATTTGCTTTTCGCCATTGGTGTTGATTCAGGTCGCGTCGAGGCCTCCCTTTTCGATGTCGCCGATCCGGCAAATCCCAAACTCGCCAGCCGAATTCAACTCTCCGAGTCCTGGGGATACTCCGAGGCTCTTTATAATGAGAAAGCCCTCAAAATCCTCCCCGACGAAAACCTCGCACTCATACCCTTCAGCAGCTATGGGCAGTCCGACGGAACAGCGCACAGCATTCAGCTTGTCGAGTGGGATACAACTGCCAAGACGCTACGCAAACGCGGGGCAATCGTTCATGAGTTCGAGCCCCGCCGATCGGCCATTGTCAGTGGAGTATTGGCATCGATTTCCCAGCGCCAACTTATCACGGCAGACATAACCAATCGCGACAACCCCACAGTCCTTGCCGATCTTCTTCTGGCTTGGCCAGTGAACCACCTCGCGCTCAAAGACGACTTTTTACTCGAAATTGCTGATGGCAGCACATGGTGGGACAGCCAATCTGCCATCCGCATCGCATCAACGCAGGATCCCGACTCGATTCTTGAAGAAACAACTATTCCGACCGGTCGTGTGACGGATGCGGTTGTGCGCGGTGACCGTCTATTTGTATCGAGAGAAATCGGAATGCAGAGATACTTTGGATACTTTATTCGACCACTAAGAGGCTCATCAAGTAACGATGACGCTGCGCCAACCCTTGCCGTGGATGTCTATGATGTCTCAAAACTGCCAGCGCTTACCCTTCTCAGTACGACTCAAGCGGTATTGCCAGCCAATGAAACTTCATGGGACACAAGCAGCCTTCTATTTCCATCCGACAACTCGGTTGTTCTGATAACTCAGCCCCGCCCTAACTTTAGATGGTACTGGGGTGAAATCGAAATAGTTCCCCTCGCTTCTAATACGTTAGAAAAAATCGCGAGCAATGTGATTCCTTGGCGGGATGGATGGTATAAACCAGAGGTTACTCAACCCGCCCAGGCATTGGTTTTTGACTTTCAAAATCCTGCGACTCCAACCGTATCGACCCCGATTGCAATAACGGAAAAGGAAGTGGTGAACATCAAAGACACCTACGCCGCTTCGGGATTAGTCGTGTTTGGTTTTGGCCACGAAAGCGGTAAGGACATTTCGGAAAACCTCCAGAGTTACAATCATCGTTTGGGGATTCTTGATGTTCAAAACATCACCTCCCCCGTTTTGAGACCGAGCATCGATTTGCCAGGGCGCTTGACATCGGCTTCGGACATCACCAGCGACGGCTTCTTGGCTTGGACAGATGCCTGGAACGAAACGACACAGTCGATGGAACTACAAGTCAGCGCGTGCGATCTGACAGACGTTTATGAAGTTACTTCGATAACCCGCCCTGAAGCATTCGCTATTTTAAACCGAGAAATATTTATTGGGACATCTTCTTCGATTGAGCGCCACCGCTTGGGCGATGCCGGTCTTCTTCAAAAGATCGATGAAGCACCACTGGACTGGGCTCCTTCGAGTATTTCAATTTCAAATGGCACAAACCTCCTTGGAGGCGACGCGTCGCATGTCCTTTCCATCCCACTTTCCACCTTCCCCGCATCTCCGGTGGAGTGGGAGACCGACCGATACTTGGACTTGGATTCCATAGTCAGCATTCCCAACGGCGACATACTAGCCCCTGCGGGTGAAAATGGGGTCGATCGCTTCACACCTTAAACTCAAACGAGTCGATGTGCTGCCCGAACATCAGTTACGCTCCGTCTGTAGCGAAATATTGAGTTCTAGAATGTGACGCCCATTTGCGCACCGAGGACGAGGGCGTTGGGAATGTTGCCAGTGCCGCCTGGATTGATGATCCATTGGATGTTCGGCTGGATGTAGGCAAATTTGGCGAGATTAAAACGATACCCAATCTCGGCAGCAATTTCGTATTCGGGGGATCCGGCTCCCGTGGCGTTCACCTGTGCTGCGTAGTCGTTGCTGAAGTTGCCATAAACAAACCCTAGCATCGTGCAGTCGCTATCGCGTGTTGGGATGAGTCCGCGATAGACAACGCCGCCATTAATCTGAAATGGGAGCTTCGAAATATTTTGTTGCGGCGAGAGCACAACGGCAGACCAGAGAGTCAGCCCCTGATCGCTGCCTGCTTCCTCTTGCCAGACCATTTGGTCAGCATGCCAATAAAACCCATAGGAATTCGTGGCCGATTGAGTGGAGTTGAACTCGGTGTATTGCGAAGGAGAGTAGTAGGCCCCGAACCAATAGTGACCTTGAAGACCGCTCATATCGCCCTCACTGGCGGCAGGTTTCACGCTCTTGCCTTCTGAGAGGGATTTCGAAGCGACGGCGGATTTTCCATCCGAGGGCTTCGAAGTGGCGGCAACCGGTTTTTTGAAAAACTCGGGAGTCCAACCGACTTGGCCAATCATCAGAACGCCATCATTGGAATTCATGCTCCAATTCAATCCAT
Source organism: uncultured Chthoniobacter sp. (assembly GCA_964427235.1). Taxonomy (GTDB): domain Bacteria; phylum Verrucomicrobiota; class Verrucomicrobiia; order Chthoniobacterales; family Terrimicrobiaceae; genus UBA967. The sequence goes on from CAYRTN010000063.1 coordinate 7,672, forward strand.
GATATTTGTAAAGGTCGGGATTGGTCGTTTGGTAGATGCCGGCCATGGCGTTCCAGTCCGGTGTGGGGTCGATGCGTACGCGAGCGCCCCAAACGGCGGCAGGGTAACTGGAAAAGCCGGTATTAACGGGAAGGGCTTGTGGGTTGCCGTCGATGCCGTTGTTCATATAGAGCCAGTAGAGTGGCGAGGAGGCAAAGTCATCACCCGTGGTGAAGCGCCCGATCTTAATCGAGAGCCTATCCTCCAAGAGACGTTGCTCAAGGGCGAGGGCGTAAAAAACGGTGGTTTGCGTTCCATACACCTGCTGGACAGTAAACTGGTTGCCGATATTCCTCGCAGAAAGGTTGGATCCATTACGGTCAAGCGCACTAACGACAAGGGACAATCCATGCCAACCGAGAAGTTTTTCAAAATCAAACTGGAGACCGACGCTGAAGTTATCGGCATACGCCAAGCCTTGGCTTTTTCCGCCTACCGGATTGCCGGCGATATTGTTTGTGTAACTTGCGGAAGCTTCTAGGCCGCTGTCATCGATCATGTTTCTGAGGCCCCAAAAGTCTCCCAAGAAGGCGTTGCCATGCCACCATTCATCAGAGGTGATGTAGTTCGATGGATAGGGGTTGTAGTAGGACCAGAATCGCGAGTGACCAAAAAGCGAACCGTGGTGAGCAACATCTCCGGACGGATCGTCTGGAACTTCGGATTGAGCCATGGCGAAGTTGGCGACGCCAGCGAGAAGGAGCAATGGGAGGAGGAGTTTCTTCATAAGCTTCATTTGCTGGTCTCTCACAAGATCACCCCATTTGACAAAGCTTTTTTGCACTGACGTATCGCGTG
>CAYRTN010000064.1:0-8247 GCA_964427235.1 uncultured Chthoniobacter sp.
TGCTTGTCTTCAGCCTCCAGCGGCCGCGCCCACGGAATCCAGAGCACCAAGCCATGTATCTGCCCGCTCCCGAGCTCGAGCAAAGCCTCTGCAGCTTCTTCGCGTTTTTGCACGATGGATTCGCCAATATCGAGAAATTTGGTTTTCCCAGATACCAATTCCGCCGCCACTTCACGATAGCGTCTTTCAGGATCGTAGATGACAAGGCACCCCTTCTCCTGCAGGCGGTCGAGGAAGATTTCGTTCCTGATGTAATCGCTGATTTTCATGTAAATTTTTCGCTGCCCTGTCGGACTGGATCGAGCTTGATCAAGGCATCCACGAGCTCGTGAACGTGTGTGGAAGGGTTGCGCCTCGCCTGATGGAGCCTCTCGTTTTCAAAAGCCAAGCGCCGCGCATTTCTGAGCGCCATCTCCAATCGGGGTTCGAGTACTTTCTGCAATCCCGCATCCGCCTTGTCATATTTCTTCCCCGTTTCCCCCGAGATCAACCGGCTCAATTCCTGGCGTGATATCGGAGTGTCTCGATAGTGGAAGTGGAGCAGATACCAGATTTCGAAACACTCGTTCGACCAGCAGGCAGTGACCTCGTTCCATGAACGAGCCAGATCAAAAGCCCGGTTGAAGTTTTGCATCGGCCAATCGTCTTTATCAAAGACCACCCATACGCGCTCATAGGGCCGACCTTGGCTCCGGGCGCTTCGTGTGCGCTCGATGGCGCTTTCCATGAGGCTGTCCGTATTTCTGCCTGTGCCGATGCATTCGATCTCGACCAGTTCCCTGTCGTGGGGAAATGCGGCGAGGTAGTCCCTTGAGCTTTTGGTGTCCTCACACAGGATCAGAATGCGGCGCAGAGGCCGGGTTTGCGCAGTCTTGCGACCTCGGGTGTGGGCCTTATTCGGTGGCATGCACTGCGGCCTCCTGGAAGTGGGCGAGTTGGGGCACGGCGCCGAAGAGCCCGAGCATGTATTGACGAGAAAATTTCGATGTGGGTCGGACGAGGTTGGAATCGATATCAGCAAGGCTGAAGAGATCCGTGGCTCCGCTTTCATCCCTCTCGCAGAACCATACCTGATCCCGCCGGAACCGCTCGGGATCGAGCAGATTCACATCATGCGTGGCGCACACGATCTGCGCATTTTTCCGATTCGCCGGGCTGTGGAAGAGATCGAGGATCGCCTGGGTAAGCCTCGGATGCAGTCGGGCATCGAGTTCATCCACCACGAGGATGGATCCCTCCTCCAAGGTGTGAAGAATAGGGCCACTGAGAGCGATGAATTTTTGGGTGCCGCTGCTCTCATTCTTCATCAAGTCGAACTCCACTTCACCCACCACATTGTTGCCCGCGTCCCGCTTCTGGTGCGTGGTTTTGATATCCACACTTCGATACAGCTTGCCCAGGCCACGGCTTTTCATTTCCGCAAGCACCTCGGGACTTGCATTCTTCTCACCCAGTTCCTCCAGCTCGCTTCGAATCGACTGGATGTTGAAATCCGCTTTCTGTGCCAATTCCAAAATTCTCTGCCTGTTCTCCGTCTCCTGAAGTTGCTTCGCGGTGAAATGAAAAAACTGCCTCTCATTCAACCCGGAGATCGTGCGAAGCCGCTGCACCCAGGCAAGCACACGCACTTAACTGCGCACACACCGAGAGCAACAACGCATTCGGACGCGTTCTCTCCTGGAGCCCGCTCCCCTCCTTGAAGTTCGTATTGGAAATTCGAAAATTCTGGCCCTCGCGTGTGAAGAGCCGCGCCTCTTTGGCCGTGGGGGATTTCCTGTAGAGCCACTCCGAGAGCACCGCTTGGGCCGTGACTTCAAATCCATACCGGTAGTCGAAGCCATCCCAGCGGAACTCCACCTCAAAATGACTCGCCGCATCTTCCGTCTCCGAAGAAAGCAGAAAAGGCTGCACCGGGATGTCTTCGCCCGCCTGCCCTTCCTTGGAGGATGTCAGCACAAATTTTCGAAACCAGGCGAGAGCTTCGATCACATTGGATTTCCCGGAAGCGTTGGCCCCATAAAGCACCGCCGACTTCACCACCCGCAACTTGCCATCGGTGACCACATGGCTCCACGCCAAATGCTCATCCGAACGCGCCTCCAGACTCAATGTTTGAAGATCCCGGATCGATTTGAAATTCTGGACTGAAAAAGCGAGAAGCATGATTTAAAATAGAGTTTCTATATGCTATTCGCAGAATTTCTGCGCATGAAAAGTAGAAAGTAAAAATATTTCATATTTACGCCTTCAACTCTTCCCGAAAGATGCGAACAAGTGTGCAGGAATTTCTTCCACTATGCCGGTGGAGAGTCGCTCCAAAACTACCCTCGCATCACCATCTTTAAGCCAAGTTTCCAACCACTCCACACATTGAAGTTCAGGCGGAAGCATCTGCTGAAAAATGGTTTGACGGTCAGTTTTTGAAAAGCACTTCTCAGCAGCGCTTTTCAACTCGATGCAAGAACTTGGAAGAGATTTCCAATAAATTGGTTTTGATGCTGTTATGGACAATTCATCGCATTGTTTTGTTTCCTCTCCAAGCCAGGCCAGGATGACCTGATTTAGCGTCACTCCCGCAAAAGTAAAATAATGTGTTCCCCTGGAGTCAGTAAAAAAAGGCAAGTGATCTAGAGTCAATAAACCACGAACAGCTTCTATGGTTTGTGAAGTTCTTTCCCATTCCTTTGGGGGCATGAAACTGGATGCCTTATCGACCTGGAATATCCAGTGCCATAGTGAATTGGCAATAAATGTTTCGAGCCCAGAAATTCCGCTCTGTGAGTAGATGAGTCTGACATCCTCCCCGTTACCAGTCGCCAAGCTGACATGAAGTTTCTGATCAACGATTTTCCCTGCCTTAAATCTCTTGCCAGCAAATCGAAATGTTTTCCCGTGGGTAAGTCTCATTAGGTTGGCTCGAGGAATTGAGCCGATATGCCTTCCATCGGCAAAAAGTTCGATTTGTTGGCTGGCTAGAGGAAAGTTGCCCCAAATGAGATTTTTGTCTCGTAAATCCCAGAGCTTTTCGCCCGCGCCGTAGCGGTTTTTAAAACCATGATTGCGAAGAGCCTCATTGGATTCCAACTCAGAAAGTATCCCCTCGAGAAGTTCTCTTGTTATAGAATGGTCACAAGCAACCTGCTCAAGAATATCCGCAATGCGTGTGTATGCGCCATCCTGCTCCAGAACTACTGCCAGACATTGTTGTGCTAAGGCCCCATAAAGTCTGAAGGGTTCTTGATTAGGCATCTGTCCCTTTGCAGCCAATCCCAGCATTGCTGAAAAGATCGCCGCTTCGCGGATGTTCGCCCCAGTGCTGCGCGCGAAACAAATGGCATTGGTCTTCGGTGAACGTCGATTACCTCGCCCAATGCGTTGTAGCATTGACTCGATAGTCGCTGGCGGTCCATAGAGCACAACCGCTTCGATATCGCCAATATCGATCCCCATCTCCAGAGTGCTCGTTGAAACACATATTGCTGATGAAGCTTCACCAAAAAACTTCTCGTTGGCCTCGCGGGATTCAGGAGAGAGAGATGAATGGTGAGTTACAACGATATCAGTTATTGCAGAATGTTTTTTCAGTGATGCAGTTATCTCTTCGGCCTCTCTTCTGGAGTTTGTAAAAATCAAAAACTTGCCCGGCCTCCGCATCAACTGAGCCAATGTTTCACTGAGTTCATCGACGTTGGTGATGGTGCGAATGTATCCCTCGATTGTTCGCCCAGCCGCATAGGCAAGCTGGCTGAAGTTTTCGAGATTACCAAATAAGAAGGCGCGAATATCTTCCAGGCTTCCTACAGTTGCCGAAATCGCAGCAAACTGGATCTGCTCCGTTGTGCGCTTCCGAAGGCGATGCATGAGGATCGCAACCATGCGGCCACGCTGGCTGTTGTAAAGCAAGTGGACCTCATCGAGCACCACGGCTTTTACACTCCCAAGCATCGGGTGGTTTTTGATAAACAAAATTCCTAAGCTTTCAGGCGTAATTAGTAGCACATGGGGAGGATTTGTTTCACTCAATTCATCCTTATCGCCATGACGCACGGCCAGTCTGAGTCCACATTGTTGCAAGGGCCCTTCGAGCCTGCGTTTCAAATCATTGATCAGCGCTTTAGTTGGGCAAACATAGATGAGAAATGTGCGTGAGTTTTGAATGGCTTCTTCTCGAAAACGACTTGCCAATGGAGCAACCACAGCCTCTGTTTTTCCAGAGCCGGTTCCGGCAGAGATGAGAACGTTTTTACCGGCTAAGATCTCCTTGATCGCGCCAACCTGGACCGGGCGCAGATTCGAAAAATGCCCGAAGAATGCACTCCCAACATTACGATCCAGGTTGTAGAGAGATTCCTCCATGGGCTAGTCAATCGCCTCATCAAGTTTGTCGACGGCGATTTTTATCGCGTGCCGAGCACGGTCTTGAACTGGCAAATCCGCCGCCCGCTCTACAAAAATTCGCATCCTTTCGATAGTTTTGGCGTTTACTGTATAGTTGTAAGCAGTTTGATGTATGGCAACTATTCTATCAGCTAACTCCAAGAGATGAGCTTTTGTGATGGGGCTCATCTCAAAAGTAGGCAGGTGGTCAAACTGGTCGTAATCGAAATCAAAGCGATCTTTTTGGATAAGCAAATCCTTGCATTTTTCTGCAAATGATGGCGTTACAGCATAGAATGTTTTCCCCTCAAAGCGGTCTCCAGAAACAAAGCGAAAAAGATTCCAAAATGCAGCCTCCTGCCAGTTGATTCTTCCAAGATTTGTAAGCACATCTTCAAATTCATCAAAAAGAATAACAAAACCATCTAAGCCTGACATTTTAAACATTTCGTTCAAATCTTGAAGAGCTGCCCAGCAATTCTGATAGCCGCTTGGGTGAAAGACTAGGGCGTCTTCTTGATAAAATTGGGAAGGTGGCCGCTTATCCCTGAAATGACGCCGCAAACCCTCAACCAATTTATTCAGTAGATCGGCACGCCGAGCTTTGTAATTCGCGGGAAAAAAAAGCCAATCCAATATCATATCCCGAAGTGGTTTGGAATCTGTGGCAGCCCAGGCCCGAAATGCTATGTAGAGCGGCGGTGAGGACAATCTCTCCGAATAATCCCACTTCCAGTTATTTGAAACGGATTTCCAAAACTTTCCACTGGGTGTGGTTGGGGCGCTTTTTGACTCCTCGGCAGTCCTCGCGAGAAAGTCCATTGCATTTGCGAAATTCCCAATTTTTCCGCTTGGAAGTGGCACTTCGAGATTTCTTAAAATAGCACCAAAGATTTGATCAGTGCGATTAAAGCGGACTCCAGATTTTGAATCCAGAGTCACTAAACTCGTGGCAAAGTTACCTCGAAGGGCTTTCTCACGCAATAACCCAAGGAGATGGGACTTGCCTGCCCCATAGTTGGCTTTCAGTAGGATTCCAAAATGCTCTTGTCCGTGCAGGTGGTCATCCAGTCCTTGAATCTGGGTTTTTCTTCCAACCGTAAGATGCTCGATGAGGCCTGTTGGCGGAATTCCTTTACGCAGAGATTCCAACCCCTTTTGGGCTTCACGAACTGTGAGATTATCAGCTTTCACGCAACTCCTTCATGACGTCTCTGTATGTCTCAGCGGTCTGCGCTTCTTCTCCTTCCATCGAATTATCGAGTCGCCTTACTACTGCTGTCATTAGAACCCTCCAAAAACGAACAGACGCTAACGCAGGATGAATTTTAAAAATCTCCTCCACATACGAGTCCAAATCAGATTCGCTTGATATACTGCTTTTGCCCTCAGGATATGCAATCTCGTAGATAGCGCGAATTTTCCTGGCTGCTTCTTGATATTGGTCAATCGAGAATTTTAGAGCATCCAGATTCCACACCTCTTGAAGAGCTCGAGGGGCATTTTCCTCAGGTTTTCCGATTCTTCCAGAAAGAGCTCCATATGTTACTATTCCATGCCGAGGGTCAGAGTAAAAATCCGGCGTGGTTGCATACAAAAGAAATAAACCTGTAAGAGAATCAAGGTTATTGATGAGATGCAAAAGATTATTGTGCGCATCTTTCAAGGCAGATTTGCGCATAACGGAAAACGACATTTCTGCTTCATCAAATAAAATTACAAGCCCCTTGTAACCAGACAATTTTATGAATGCAGATAAGGATTGAAGCATCAGCTTAGAATTGTCTTTTCCGATCATTTTGGTGATGCCGTAATTTTTTCTCCACTGGCCAATTGCTCCCTCTCCGCTGAACCATTGGAGAATTTCATCCCGCTTCTGCTCGAGGATGGAAGCTTCTGGTCCGTCTGGGAGGAATGTATCCCAATAAGCTTTAACAATTTTCCTGAAATCAATATCGATCGCATCACAGGCCATAAGTTTATCTGTGGCCTCAGCAATTTGCTCGAATGTCACATCTTTGGGCGGCTCATGGCTTCCAGTTGAGAGATAAACCAAAGCCTCCCGTAGCACCGAGCCGAATGGAGCTGCTGAAGCTACCATTTTACCCTTAAAGGAATTCGGTGTGACGATTTGTTTGATTATCGAGAAAAAAACCTTCTCGAATTTATTGAGAGGTGCTTCATCTTTATTTAATTCCACATTTGAAACGAGGCATCCCGCCTCAAATGCTTCTTCGCGCATAAGTCGAAAGAAGTGTGTTTTTCCAGCTCCCCATGAGCCGCTTATAAATCGAATAATTCCCTTGTCTTCGATGCCGTTAAGGTGGTAGTTTTTAATTCCATTAACAAGCTTTTCATGCCCTACGGCATAGTGCCTGGTTCCACGCTGTGGTGGAAGTCCCTTTCTGAGAGATTCGATGACGTTGTTGGCTGTTGATTTATCGATCATAGTTTTTATTTCTTAAATATGAATAGGTTGACCATTCCTCGCCCTGCTGCACCAAGTAGCAGGACGCCTTCTTCAGTATCCTTGGATTGTTGCAGATCAAATCGGTAGCCGTCCGTGCTGGCCGGGCCTTTTTCGACCAACTGAGTGAGATCGACTATGAAGGCATCCAATTTATAATCTTTTTGCTTGCGTTGAATTTCCACAAAAAGTTGGCGGACTCCCACAGGAGCTCCATCTTCAGCTTGAGCAGACTTGATTTTCGCCAAATAAGCAGCTCGGAGATCTGCGAGAAATTTTTCGCCATCGTATTGGCGGTCAAAAATTCTCTGCGCCTCTTTTTGAACGGTTTCCATAATCGCGGAGGCATCTGCCGCGAGGTTGGCAAGCTTTCCAGCGCGGGTGCTAATCGTCGCGGTGCGCTTGCGATCATCTATTCGGACTTCTATGAATCCATCCTGTGCAAAGAGATACTTGGGGTGCGCGCTCTTTTCATTGATTTCTAATGATGCAGATTTGGCAAGTTGCTCAAGGTTCGATGGAAGTGAAAAAATGACATCGTCTCCTTGCTTTTTGGAATCGCGGAATACCTCCTCAATAGCTTCAATCGCAGTGTGACCTTCCTCACGCAATTCTTTAAGAAAAGCGGCTTCCTTTTCGCAAAGTGCCTGAATGTGCAATGGCCATTTTCTTTCACGATAAGACAAGATTTCATTCAAAATTTTGTCGATTTTCTTGGCCCTCTCCAGCTGCACTGAGAGCTTGGCAAGCTCCTTCGCAGCATTCTGCACCGCAATGCTCAATGGATCGGTTTCCGCAAGAGCGGCACTTGGATCGGTATTTGATTCACTTTCGTTTGTCGGGGTATTCATTACTGTTCAATAATTTCTAATTGCTCCGCTGAGTTCTTTGTTTTGGCTCGTTTCTTTTTGGGCTTCGGGGGTTCGACTTTGCAGAGGTGTTCCAGGCCGTGGGCGATGGCGATGGAGCGGTCGGTTTCGCAGGCTTTTTCCACGCGTTGGGGCCAGATGCTGTAGGCGAGGTGGGCCCAATCGTATTCGCCGGCTTCCAGGTCGTCCCAACAGGCTTTCAGGTCTTTCTGCCACTTGGTGAGGCGGAAGAGTTTCCAGAGCGGGCTGGCGGTGATGAGGACGCCGTCGTTGAGATTTGGCTTCCAGGGGAGCTTGATGATGCGCTCGATCTCGTCGCGCAGGTCTTTGAGCTCGTCGAGGAAGTCCCGGCTTTCGCCGGCCTTCTGCCCGTTGCCGCCTGCTTGGTGGGCGTCCAGCTCGGCCTGCACATTCCGGATCTTGGGCTCCAGGAAATCGGCAAGCACGGTGTGCAGCGTCTGGTCGGTGAGCCGGTGGTAGTAAATCCAGAGCGTGTAGCTGCCGCTGGCGGTGGAGAGTGGCCAGTAGATGGGG
>CAYRTN010000065.1:0-3788 GCA_964427235.1 uncultured Chthoniobacter sp.
ACGTGTTCATTTTCGCCATTATCCTCGTGGCATGGACGCTGAAGATTTTCATGCACACGAAGTCCCCGATCCGATCCTTCGGCGACTTTTATGCGGCGCTGGCGGTCGAGCACCTGCCCTCATGGCTCGCCTTCGTGGTGTATTTCGGAACGATCCTGGTGGTATTCGGCCTGATCATTTTTGTGGTGCGGACCTCGACCGAGGAGGTTAGCGAGTTCGGGAACACCAACAGCTCTTTGTGGAAAATCTAGACACCATCTCACAATTGAAAGAAATCGTAGCCCGCCTCCGCGCTCCCGACGGATGCCCGTGGGATCGCGAGCAGACCCACTCCAGCCTACGCGCTGGATTGATCGAAGAATGCTACGAAGTGGTCGATGCCATCGAGCGGGCGGATGACACCAACTTGCGGGAAGAACTCGGCGACTTGCTTCTGAACATCGTCATGCATGCGCAGATGGCTGGAGAAAGGGGGGCATTTTCGCTCGAGGACATCGCCGCCACAGTGGGAGAGAAGATGGTCCGCCGTCATCCCCACGTTTTTGGCGACAAATCCGCCAACGACAGCCAAGAAGTCCTCCGCCAGTGGGATGCCATCAAGCGACAGGAAAAAGGCGGAACCTCCGGCATCCTAGACGGACTCACCACCGCGCTTCCAGCCCTCCTTCGCGCTCAGAATGCCCAGAAGAAAGTCGGCCGCGTGGGATTTGACTGGCCGGATGCGGAACCCGTCTTTGCCAAGATGGCTGAGGAAACCGCTGAAATCCGAGAGGCGATTCAGGCCTCGGACTCCGCCGCGACCGAAGCCGAGGTCGGCGACTTGCTTTTCACCGCCGTCAATCTCGCCCGCAAGCTCGGCGTCGATGCCGAGACCGCCCTCAACGGATCCACGAATCGCTTCATCAGCCGCTTCCAGGCCGTCGAGCGAGAACTCCAATCCAGCGGACGCGAAGTCGCGGGCACCCCGCTTGAGGAACTCGACCGCATTTGGGACAAAGTGAAAAAGGGATGAATCTGGCCGTTCTCAACCCCGGCGGGCGAGACCGGCAACAGTCTTATCTCGCTGGCCCTGGAAGCCCCGAGGACACCATTCAACCACCTATCGGGGTTCACGCTTACGCCGCTTGCTGCAAAGGCGGCCTCTACCGCGATGCCAAAGCCATCCCCGCCAGCGTCCAGAACACCCTACTCCTTCTCACCAAAAACAATCTCCGTCGCGCACTGGCTTCGCTCCGATATCTAAAAGCGCGGGGCGTATCCGTGCGGGTCGCCTTCCGCGAATCGCGCGAACAAGATATTGCCGAACTCTTGGGCGACGTGACCCGCCATGAGCTTTTTTGTGAAATTTGCCGGGAGACAACGGGAGCGATTGCCAATACCCCGCTCATGGCTGCCCTCTTCAAAGCGGCTGGGGCCACGGACGCCCGAGTGATCGCGCCCCCGTGTCCGATTGATTTCCCCGAATGGGATTTCAGCCAACCTCTCGAAAAACGACGTGGTATTTTTATCGGCACGCAAAGTTTTTCGGACTCCTCACAGCACCACGCCTCCGCTCTGATGCTCGCTAATCGGATTTCCATCGAGCTCGCCTGCCCGCTAGCCGTCCTTAATTCCGAAGGCCGACGCGGCGGGATGATTTTAAAAAGCATCCAAAAAACGAACCCTCTCCTTTTCATTGTCGAGGGCCCATTAGATTACTCCGATTTTTTGCGCTTGATGGCCTTGCACCGTATCGTTTGGCATTTGGATACGGACGATGACAATATCGCCACCGCCGCCCTGCTCTGTCGGATGCCTTGCGTAGGTGGCACGGGGATGATTGCGCGTACGGCCTTCCCAAAACTCTCTGCTCCGGCAACCCTGGAGAAAATGGAGTCCACCGCGCGCACCCTGCTCACACGCGATACAGCTTGGAAAGAAGCGGTCGACGACTCGCAAGCACGAGCAACGGAATCGCTTTCCTTCGCGATTACTGCTTCACTCCTTCAATCCAACCCGAGCCAATGAATACCAAGACGGGGATTTCCGCATTTCTAGTTTGCATGAACGAGGCCTCCATCATGGAACGCTGCCTCGCGAGCCTGGATTGGTGCGACGAGATCGTGGTGGTGGACTCGGGTTCGACCGACTCCACGCTGGAGATTTGCAGAAAGCATAACGCAAAAATATTTCATCGCGATTGGACGGGATTCGTGGATCAAAAAGCTCACGCCCTCACGCACTGCACTCAACCTTGGATTTTGAATTTGGACGCCGATGAAGAGGTATCCCCCGAGCTTCGTGCCGAAATCGAAGCCATGCTCGCTCGTGATGCAAACGACCGAGTGCAGGAGGACGGATTTGAATTACTGCGGGTGGTTTTTTACCTTGGCCGGTGGTGGCGAAAAGGTGGTTGGCATCCTGAGCGCCGGCTTCGCTTGGCCCGCCGAGAGCGGGTGACTTGGCATGGGGAAGAACCCCACGAACACGCCAAGGTTCCCGGTCCCGTGGGCCGAATGCTCGGCGAGTTGCGCCACTTCACCTACCTCGACATCTCCGATCATATTAGGCGGCTCGACTCCCACTCCACGGCTGCAGCGCTCGCCCTACACAAGAAGGGAAAACGGGCGGGCATTGTGGATCTTTTTCTCAAACCGAAGGCCCGCTTTTTCAAGTTCTACATCCTCCGCCGGGGCTATAGGGAAGGCCTTCCGGGAATTCTTGTGGGTGGAATGGAAGCCATTTACGTTTACCTGAAATACTTCAAGCTCTGGGCGCTGGATCGCAGCAACCGCCGCTAAACACTCCCGCTTTTCGTCGGGGGGTGAGAACCCCATTTGATTTTGTGTCACTCGACACGATCAGTGTTTCTATGCCCATATCTCATCGCCGCGAGAGATCAATTTCTTCCGGGGAAGAGCAGGGTTTCCAGCAGCACACCCGCTGCTGGAGGCCCTGCGTGGGGGATTCGCCCCATTGTTGGCGGAAAGCACCTGATCTAACTATACACCGATGCTTTCAACCAAAAAACGCCCACTTCATCACAGATCGCAACTGATACCGCGTGACATCGATCTCACCGCAGGTCCCATCGCGGACTCTGGGTACCGCAGGCTCTTTGATACAAGCCGAGACGGCGTAATGGTCGTCGATATGCTCACGGGGAGGATCGTGGACGCAAATCCCTGTCTCTGCATTTTACTCGATACACCTCGCGACCAATTGATCGCAAAAAAACTCGATCAGATCCCTTCCTTCAAAATGCTGTGGAAAGACGCACGCGAGTCCGATGAGCTCGATGAAAGCCGCTTTCAGCGTTGGGACCACCTCAGCCTGAAGGCCCATGGAGGAAAGCGAACGCCGGTCGAAGTGGTTTGCAACACCTACAGGTCCGAGGGGCGAAAATTACTCCAATGCAACTTTCGCGACATCACCCACCGCAAGCATGAAGAGGAAAGTGTGAGGCGTCTCACGGAGACACTCGAACAACGCGTCGCTGCAAGGACGTCGGAACTGGAAGCTGCCAACCGAGAACTGGAAGCCTTCACCTACTCGGTGTCCCACGATCTTCGCGCCCCACTGCGACACATTATGGGGTTTATCGAAATCCTAGAAAAAGAGGCCGGCAGCAAAATCTCCGAGATCCACCGCCACCACCTCACCACCATTGCCGGAGCTGCGCGACGCATGGGTGAACTCATCGACGATCTCCTCACATTTTCACGGATCGGCCGCTCGGAAATGCAAAAAACCAGCATCAACCTGCGTGACCTCCTCATGGAAGCGCTCAATGACATCAAGGAGGAAAC
>CAYRTN010000065.1:3888-8227 GCA_964427235.1 uncultured Chthoniobacter sp.
GGCGTCTTTGAGCGGTTGCACAACGGCAAGGAATTTGAAGGCACAGGCATTGGGTTGGCCAACGTGCATCGCATCATCAAGCGCCACGGGGGACGGATCTGGGCCTTAGGGGAAGTCGATGCCGGAGCCACATTCCACTTCACCATCCCCAAACCGGGAGAAAAATGAAATCTGATCATCCCAATATTTTATTAGCCGAGGATGACTCCGCTGATGCCGAGTTGACCCTCTCCGCAATTCAAGGAACGAGCTTAAAAAATAAGGTCGTCCGAGTGAGCGACGGCGAGGAAACACTGGACTATCTTTTAAGAAGAAAAGCGTGGCGCACCCGTCCCAGCGGCGATCCAGCCCTTGTTCTGCTCGATCTCAAAATGCCAAAGATTGGCGGCATTGAGGTTCTTCAGACCATTCGAGCGAATAGCAAACTCAAATCGATACCAGTGGTCATTTTTACATCTTCGGGCGAGCGACGAGACATCGCCGTCTGCTATCAAAATGGAGCCAACGCCTATGTGATCAAACCGGTGGGATTTCCCGATTTTAAAACAGCGGTCCAAAGCATTGGACGCTTCTGGTCGGAAATCAACGTCCCGCCTCCACTCAAATCCCGCCGCTTGGAGCGACGCTCCTGGCAAATCTGATGCACACACCACTCCACATCCTGCACTTGGAGGATGACCCCCTAGACGCAGATCTGATTCGGCGGAAACTGGAGGCGGACGGGTTGCCATGTGAGATCCAACGCGTGGATACAGAGTTGGATTTTTCCTTGGCCTTAGAGCGAAATGACATCGACCTCGTTCTCGCCGATTTCTCCATGCCGGGCTACGATGGGATGGAGGCTCTGAATCTGGTTCGTGCGACACGCCCCGGCCTCCCCTTCATCCTTTTTTCGGGTGTCATGGGTGAAGAGGCGGCGGTCATGGCGCTAAAAAAAGGCGCAACGGACTACGTTTTAAAAGATCGCCCCTCTCGCCTCGCCCCAGCGATTCGTCGCGCTATAGAGGAAGTTCAACTTCTCAAGGAAAGGCAATCCCTCAGCAACCAACTCACTCACGCACAAAAACTCGAAATCTTTGGCGAACTCGTCGGCGGCATAGCCCACGACTTTAACAACATCCTCACCATCATCATGGCAAATAGCGGCATGCTGATGAACGAACTGAAAAAAACCGACCGACTCCATCGCTACGCCTCGCACATCGAATACGCGAGCGAACATGCGGCGGCACTCACCCGTCAACTGCTACTTTTTAGTCGCGGAGATGTTCGCGAGCCCACGCTCATCCCCCTCAATGATCTGGTGCAAAAAACCGGTCTCATGCTCCATCGGCTCATTCCCGAGCCGATTCAAATCCGTATTACGACATGCAAAAAAAACCTTCAAATCAAGGCCGACCAAAATGACATCGCCCAGATTCTCATTAATCTTGTCCTGAACGCCCGCGACGCCATCCCAGTCGAAGGTTGGATCAACATTTCCACAGGGGTTCTGAGTTATGAGGAATCCTGCAAATTGAATTTTGAGAACCCCGCCGGGCTTTGCTACCTGCGCGTTGCGGACACTGGTTCCGGAATGAACGCCGCCGTACAGGCGAGGCTTTTTGAGCCCTTCTTCACGACGAAACCAGAAGGTCATGGCACAGGATTGGGATTGTCGACTTGCCAGCGTCTCGTTGCCGCAGCTGGCGGCAAGATCACGATCGAAAGCGAACCGGATCAAGGATCCACCTTCACCATTTATCTGCCGCGCATTCTCGATGAAATCCCTGGGGGCGCGCATCTCGATTCAGAGCTTCCACCAACCACGGGGCATGGAACGATCCTCCTAGTCGAAGACAACCACATGCTCCGCGACATTGTCGCCAAGCGCCTCTCCGACCTTGGCTATCGCGTGATTCAGGCCGCCAACGGACTCCAAGGCCTCGATGCCCTAGCTGATGATAAGGGGCCCGCTCCCGATCTGGTGATCACGGACATCATTCTTCCACTGCTGAGTGGGCAAGAGATGGCCCGCCTCCTTCGCCTGAAAAACCCCAACATCAAAGTGCTCTTTACGTCAGGCTATTCGGACAGGTCCATCCTACCTCACGGCATTCCGGACAGCGGCATTGAGATCATCCGAAAGCCTTTTACAATCAATCGCCTCGCCAACAAAATCACGGAGATCCTGCCGCCCGTCGAAACGATCGTCAGCCATCAATAATAGCCCGCAGCCCGTTAGCTTCAGTGCGGCAGCGGCTCGCCGAGGCTCCCATTTAAAACAAGTAGCTCACGATGACTCTGACCGTGCATGGCGCGATCAACTGATTGCCGACCACATTGCTGATGACTGGTAACTCGACATCGGAATAAACGCGCACCGGGTGAAAATCGAATTCCAATCCTGGCGAAAGTGACACTTGTTGGTAACCGGTATTGTCCGGATCAGACTCTGGTCCGGAATCGCTGGCTCTGTTGGTGAAGAGCGCTTGCGCGAGTGGACGGATTTTTAGTTTTCCGAATTGGAGGCCGGTATAATAAATGCCTGCCGTGGCGCTCACCTGGAGCCCCGGCCTATAGCCCGCTTGTGTTATAACGGGAGCATCCAATTGGGCCTGCGCAAACCAAACCCACTTCTCGTCCGATGTGATCCGATGGCGATGATAGATGCCGGCGAGTATGTCCGTGCTCCCCGTGCCAATCTGATTGTCGCGATCAATCCCGGACTTGTGCCAATCGCCAGAGGGCACCTTGATGCCAAGGTTGACGCCCGTGGACATATCTGGCGAGAAACCGGTGTAGTAACCGTTCACTCGTATATCACCTAGCCCCCACCATTTTGTTGTCATGGGGCCTTCATCCCCATCCTCCTGAGCGGTGACGATCCGATTCGCATAAGGAACGACAGCGGAAATACCCCACGAGTTATTGAAGAAGTATTGAAAGCCACCCGACAGCCAAGAGGATTGGATGAGCTTGTGTTCGTTGTTATCGGCAGCCGAGGAATGGGTGCCACTCCAGTTTTGACTCTGTGAAACAAAGTCGTATTCGGTCCATAACATTCCCCCTTGCCCAGTAGGGAAGTTGGAACTCGTGCCCACGTCGTAGCCACTACAAAACGAACAAGCGCAGGCGTGAAGTTGAGGTGAGATGATAAGAAATAATGCAGCAGAAACTGCGATCAAATTTTGAGTGAGATTTTTCATATATGATTAAAATTGATGGTTGAATGAAATGGGGCATGAACGTGGAACAACACGTCATCCTTAAAGAAAGATGGCCGCTAGGGCCTATTCCGCGACTAGATCAAGGCGCGGGAGTGTAAGGGGCTCAGCAAGAAAAGATGGGCACCGGAACGGGAGGAGAAAAAAAGAGGTCTTCCATCATGGGCGCAGGCACCCGAGCATAAACGAGAGGGCGAGACAACGGCGCCGCCAGCACGGAAATCAGTGGGGTGATAAAGTCACTGAACTTCTTTGTGCTCACCAAAAGAAGAGGATCCTGCGACTGAGACTGGCGGGCGGCAGCGATTTTTTTGCAAAGGCCACAGGGGTGTTTGCCGTCCACGATCTTATTAATGGCCGTCCCGATGGATTCACTGCGGGAGAAATCTCGGAGCATCGATGTCCATGCAATGCCTTGCAAAAGAGCGAAGTGTCCACCAATCGCAAAAAACAACGCCACCCCCATCATCGCGCAAGCGATGATACGGCCGGAGTGAAGGCGGGACAACATGGGGCCCTCTTTTATGAGAAACAAATCCTGCGTCAAGCCAATCTCTAGGCTTCAACGGGCACAGGCGCCCTCACCTAAAACGGTCTGCGACTCCTGCTCAATATCGCGGCAGATTTCCCTCCATTCTGTTGCAATTTCGAGCCGTGGCATCCTAGGATGCGGGCATGGTTGAAATCTCAATAAAATATCTGGGCGATCTTCGTTGCGAGGCGACACACGGTCCATCGGGAACCATTTTGCTCACCGATGCGCCGGTAGATAATGAGGGGCGCGGGGAAGCGTTTTCTCCGACAGATCTCGCCGCTACGTCGCTGGGCACGTGCATGCTGACCATCATGGGCATCGTCGCCCGTCGTCACGAAGTGGATCTGGGTGCTACGACAGTCAAAGCCGTAAAACACATGTCCACCGAACCGCCTCGCCGCATTGCGAAGCTGGAAATTGTTTTCACCATTCCGCTGCCGGCGGATCACCCGCAGAAGAAACTTCTCGAGGCCGCGGCGAAGGGTTGCCCAGTTCACCTGAGCCTGCATCCAGATGTGGTGCAGAATATCCGGTTCGACTGGGTAGGTTAGTCCGTCCCGAGGGGCGATGTCTCGCCGATGCGGCGGGTGATTTCCAG
>CAYRTN010000066.1:0-5912 GCA_964427235.1 uncultured Chthoniobacter sp.
AAACCAACGCGGTGGCACATAGTAGATGCGGACAAGGTTCACTCCAGCCTCGACCATCAAATCCAGATCACGCGCCGCGCCTTCGGGGCTACCGAAATACTCGCCATTCTCATCGGGAGCGAAGGGGCCGTAGGTGACTCCCTTGATGAAAAACTTTTTGTCACCCTCAAAGAAAAATTTAGCGCGCACGCGCACTGGCTGCATGTCAGTCACGATGGGATACTAACAAGTTACATCTGTAAAAGGCGAGGCTGGATTTGTCGATAAGCTCGGATTGCACTTGATCGGGTCTCTGCTATCCTTTCCGAGATGTTAAGGGTGTCACTTTTTCTCTTCTGTGTTTTCTTTGCTGTCGGCCTTCAGGCGGCGGAGGTCGCTGAAAGCCTCGTGCGAATCGAGGCGACATCCCAAGAGCCAAACTACAAAGCGCCTTGGAGTCCCGGTGAGGTTTCTTCCGGCGTGGGCGCGGGGTTTATTGTCCAAGGCGACAGGATCCTCACGAATGCTCATGTGGTGAGCAATGCCTCCTTTCTCACGGTCAACAAAGAAGGCGATCCCAAGCCCTATGCGGCGAAGGTTCTGTATGTCGCTCACGACTGCGATCTCGCGCTGCTCTCCGTTGACAAGGCTGAATTTTTCAATGGAACGACAGCCTTGGAATTGGGGGATATCCCAGCAATCGAGTCGATGGTTTCTGTTTACGGATACCCAATTGGAGGGAAGCGTCTGTCGGTCACACGCGGCATCGTTTCGCGCATTGATTTCCAGACGTACTCTCATTCGGGGATGGATTCGCATCTCACGATCCAGATTGATGCTGCTATTAACCCTGGAAATAGCGGCGGGCCAGTGATGCAAAAAGGCAAGGTTGTCGGAGTCGCCTTCCAAGGCTACAGCGGCGATGTAGCTCAAAACGTGGGTTACATGATCCCCACGCCTGTTGTGAAGCGGTTCTTCAAAGACGTAGAAGATGGAAAATATGATCGGTATGTGGATCTCGCACTCACATTTGATAATCTCTTCAATCCCGCCGCCAGGAAGGCGCTCGGATTGCCCGCCGATGACGTTGGGGTGCAGGTCGGCACTGTTTATGGGGGGGGGCCATCGGATGGCATTATTAAGGCTGGCGATGTCTTGATGGGTATCGATGGTCTGTGTATCGCGAGTGATGGGACGATTAAGCTCGATGGAGAATCCGTGCCTCTCACTGAAGTGGTTGAGAGAAAGTTTAAAGGGGAGTCGGCAACGCTTGATATCCTTCGTGAAGGATCATCACTGCAGGTGAAGATCCCACTCAGTGATCCTTGGCCCTTTGCGCTGCAGTCCAAAGCCTACGACGAAAAGCCTCAGTTCGTTGTCTTCGGAGGCCTTGTTTTTCAACCGGTGGATAAAAATTTTATGGATGCCTACAAGCCAGGGAATCTACGCCTCGACTACCTTTTTGATTTTTTTGTGGAGGATGGGATCTACCGAGATCGGCCCCAGTTGGTTGTGCTAAGTAACATCCTCGCGGATGCCGTGAATGCATATGCAAAGGATTTCCTCTTCGCTGTGGTCGATGAAATCAATGGGCAAAAAATCCACCGAATCAGTGATGTTGCGTCCGCTTTTGCGAAGTCCTCGAATTACTATGTGATTCAGATGCTTGGTATCGGTCGACCACTTGTTTTAGAGCGTAAAGCCGTCGAAGAGGCACGTTCCCGAATCCTGCAGCGCTATGGAGTGACGTCCGAACAATATCTTAAAAAATGATTCGCCAATTTGTTTTCCTGCTTTTGCTCACGCCTCTGCTGGCCATAGCGGAGCCAAAGTCGCCCATTAATCATCCCTATGCGGCAGCAGAACCATCCCCTTCGCCGGTTGAAAAGACGGAGAGTCCCGATCAAGAAAGTCGGAAGGTGGCGGAGAATTCCATCTTGCGGGTGAACTCCACTAATCAGGCCTACGATTTTTTTCAACCATGGCTGAAGAAAAATCCCGTTAGTCGAAGAGGTGTGGGAGTTCTTGTGCAGGGGGGATGCGTGCTGGTCACGGCGGAGTTGGTGATGAATTCCAACTTCGTTGAACTCGAAAAAGCCAACACGGCTGAGAAATCTTCCGCAACCGTGGAGCGGGTCGACTACGATTGCAACCTGGCACTCCTGCGTCCGAACGATCCCGGATTCCTGGAGGGGATGAAGCCTCTCACTTTGGAGAAAAGCCTGCGCGTCGGCAATGAGGCGACCGTTCTTCAATTGGAGCCGAACGGAGAGATTGCACAGACCATCGGCCAGATCACCACGATCAGTGTTGGCGCTTACCCATTGGAAAATCTAGGCCTTCTGCTCTACAAGCTTCGCGTTCCACTCCAGCAGCGGGATGGTAGCTTTACGCTTCCCGCCGTTTCCGATGGTCGCCTCGTCGGTCTGTTGATGCGTTTCGATGCTCGTAGTCAATCCGCAGACCTTATTTCCACACCCGTCATCCGGCACTTTCTCGATTCCCCCGCTCAAGCCCGTTTTCCGCGGATGGGTATCGCCTTCTCCGCGCTGCGTGATCCGCAATTCCGGAGGTTCATTGGCCTCACGGAGCCAGGTGGAGTCTATGTGAATGAGGTATCACCTCATGGATCCGCAGCTGAAGCGGGAATCAAAAAAGGGGATGTGATTCTCGCTCTGGATGGACGGGCGATCGATCAGGATGGCAACTATGAAGACCCCAACTTTGGGCGTGTTTTGTTCACTCATCTGACTCACACCGTTGCCCAGGTGGGGTCCGAGCTGACTTTCACCATTTTCCGCAAAGGAAAATTGATTAAAGTCCCTGCGCGCCTTCGCGCGCCTGATCTCTCCCATGTGGTGAGCGATGCTCAATTAGCCGATCAACCACCCGATTACGTTGTGCTTGGTGGGTTCGTTTTTCTCGAGCTTTCCCGTCCGTATTTGCAGGAGTGGGGAAACGACTGGGTGAATGAAGCCCCCAAGAGGCTTGTTTACTATGACGCCTTTCAAAATGAACTTCCCGAGGACAGGGGCAAGATTGTGATCCTCGCGCAGGTCCTTCCTGTGCCGGAAACACTAGGCTATGAGTCGATTCGAAACCTGATTGTCACTCAAGTCAATGGAAGGCCTGTGCGCAGTTTGGTTGATTTATCTGAGGCTGCAAAAAAACCATTAAAGGGGTTTCATAAAATCGAGTTCGAAGAGGATCCCAAAACGGTCTTTCTTGATGCCGCCTCAGTCGAAGAGAATCAAAAGGCGCTTATTGACCGATATTCCTTGCCCGCCTTGCAGCGCCTAAAAGGAAAAAAGTCTCCCTGAAGTTGTGAGTTACAGAAATCGCCCTCATCGCGGTAGCGTGATCTTTGCCTCATGTTTTGTGGCCTTTTTGGCGCTCAGTTCCTTGCGTGCCGAGCAACCATTGCAGTCGATCCCAGGGTGTACTCTCGTTCAGGCCCCTTGGGCTGATGGGGACAGTTTTCCCGTTAATCTTCCCGATGGACGCACGGTGACAGTTCGACTTTATGGGGCGGATTGTATCGAGTGGCATGTGAATGATGAAACCGACGCTCGTCGGTTACGGGCCCAGCGGCGCTACTTTGGGATTGGAGGCGATGATGCCAGCGCCTCGATGGCCAAGGCGAAATCTTTTGGTGAGCTTGCGGGTAAACGTACGCGGGAACTTCTCGGCAAGCCATTCACTCTGCACACGGCTTTCTCTGACGCACGTGGCGGTTCGGCTTCCGAAAGATTTTACGGTTTTATTACTACCGCCGAAGGAAGGGATCACGCCGCCGTTCTTGTGGAAGAGGGCTTAGCGCGAGCCGTCGGGCTTGTGAGGCGTCTGCCTGATGGAAGCGATGGGGAGGAATACCGTAACAAACTCCGGGATATCGAACTCACAGCTGCTGTTGCTCGCAAGGGGATCTGGGCTAGCACGGACTGGAAACGTCTCACCAGCGATCGTGCCGTCGAGCGGGCTGAAAATGCGGAGCTCGCGTCGTTTCTCAAGCCCGGCATTCCTGCCGGAGGCATCAATCTGAATACCGCTACACCAGAAGAAATCGAAGCCTTGCCTGGCATCGGCAAGAGTCTCGCCGAGCGCATCATCGCGGCCCGCGCTGATCGAGTGTTCGTGGGCGTGGACGATCTTCTGCGGATCAAGGGAGTGACGCCAAAATTGTTAAGCAAAATTGCTCCAAGCCTGCATTTCGATGCACCTGTTCCGACATCCAAAAAGAGGAACTAATCTCAAGGGGATCGCATGGATTATTTGCTTCAGTATGTTTTTCGCAAAACACCAGTCCGACGGATTGGAATAATTCTCTTGCTGTCTGAATCGGGCTGTAGCAAGGATGCGCAAGTATTTAAGACTCTATGAACCAAGAACCGGACGCACCAACCGACCTTTCCGGTCTGGAGATGGATCTCGCTAAAAGCTTTCAGCCTGCTTGGGTGAAGGAATCCTCATCGATTGAAAAACTAGCGCGATTTGCGGATTCCGATAGATCTTTCGAATCCAACGACAGGGGATCACGCTTCTCGGATAGCCGTGATGGGCGTCGAGACAGAAAGCCTCGCAAGCCCTCCAGTCCTCAGCGTCCGCGTGAGGGGGATCGTTCCTCTTCCTCAAAGTCACGTCGACCAGAAAGCCGTCCGTCGGGATCGCGTCCGGATGGGCGCTCCGAGCGTCGTGACGACCCGCGTCGTGAAAGCCATTCTCAACCCCGCGAAACTTTTCTCGAAGGCTGGGAGGTTAAATTTATTCCCGAGCCACGCGGCATTGAGGGCCTTACCAAACAAATCAAATCCACAGCGAAGGCGTATGGTCTTTTTGAACTTGCCCGACTGGTTCTGGAAAAGTCCCCTCGCTATCTCGTGGAGTTCACTCGCAAGTCGGGTCCAGTTCTTTTCCGTTGCGTGGCCGATGGCACTCTCTGGTTCAGCGAGAGGGATGCTTTAGCTCACACATTGGCTAGCCAGATCTCGGTCTTCTACACGAAGGAGACTGTCACAGTGGAGCCACCAAAGGGAGCCTTCCCCTACATTGCTCAATGCGGGATGAGCGATGTGCTTATCGGGCCACCCAATCATCACGACTACCAATCCAAGCTTCGGAAAATCCACAGTGAGCGTTTTGCCAACATGCCCTTCGAGGCTTACGCCTCGCGCGTTCGTATGGTGCGCGAAGAGGCGGTCATTCAGAAATGGAAGGACGAGCAGTGCACGCAGAGCGTGTATCACCCCATCGAAACACCCGAGGGAGCTGAACCCATCACTCTTCAGAATCTTGCTGAAGTCGAAGCCCATTTCCTGAAAAACCATGCAGTCACGGCTGTTCAGTCGGCGGGTGATTCCTGCACGATTCCAGGCTCTGCGGCGGTGAATGATTCTGCCCAACCGGTATTTGTTTTTGTTCGGCGTGAGTTGGATAATCTCATTCGCTTCCCGCTACCCATCGCTCACGTGATTGGTCAGGAACTTTCCTCGCGCGGACTACAAATTTTCAAAGCTCACGAAAACGTGACCTACATTTCGGTGGCCCGTCCCCGACCGCTCGATCGCCAGGCAACTCCCGTCTCTGAGACCTTGGCTGCGATTTTGGACTATTTGGAGAGATCCCCGCAGCCTCCTCGCGCGGAGCAGTGGAAGTCTCTCTTGGCACTGCCCCAGTTGGCTCCAAATGGCGATGACGCCGCACGCGAGGCCGCTTTGCTCAAGGAACTTTTTTGGCTTTTGCATCAGGGACATGTGATCGACTTTGCCGCCAAGGGACTTGAAGTCGCTCGCCGCCACTCGGCACGCACGCAAGAGACCCCTGCCGTGGGAGCTTCCGTGAAGAAAAATCGTCCTCAAGGACCCGCTGCAGTGAAGCCTGTTGCTGAGCCTGTTGCTGAGCCTGTTGCTGAGCCTGTTGCTGAGCCTGTTGCTGAG
>CAYRTN010000066.1:6012-8104 GCA_964427235.1 uncultured Chthoniobacter sp.
TGCTGAGCCTGTTGCTGAGCCTGTTGCTGAGCCTGTTGCTGAGCCTGTTGCTGAGCCTGTTGCTGAGGTCGAGAGAGTGGTTAGTGCCGATTCTTAAAAAGCAAGGCCCATCCTGCTAGAAGGAATAATCCCCCAATCGGGGTAATGGCTCCAAGCCAACGTGCATTGGTCACGGCGAGAATGTAGAGTGAACCCGAAAATATCGCGATGCCGATGGTCCATAGGCGAACGACGGTGCCGTTCTTTTCGGTTGCCCAAAGCGAGGCTACGGCATGGGTGATGTGGTAAAAAACGGCCGTTTGCCAGATCGAGGCCGTATCATTTGCGGAAAGGATAGCCTTGAGTCCGTGGGCACCAAAGGCCCCTAGTGCCACCCCGAGAAAGCCGACTATGGCTGCGATATTGACTTTTTGCATCGGCAACATGCTTGCACGGAATCCGGCGTGTCTTCAATATCGATCCCAGTGGGCACAATCATACTTTCGATTTTGGGCGGCGTCCTCTTTTGTTATTGGATGGCTTTGCGGTTCTACGCTCCGCTTTTGGAGCGTCTCCTTGGGATCGATGGCGCTCATCCTACGGCGGCGGTGCTGAAAAAGGACGGCAAAGATTTTCTGCCCACCAAATCCTACGTTCTATTCGCCCACCACTTTGCGGCCATTGCTGGAGCTGGACCGATCGTTGGGCCGACGCTCGCGATGATCTACGGATTTCTGCCTGCGTTGATTTGGGTGGTGGCGGGTGCGATCCTTCTCGGTGGGGTGCACGACATGGCCACGCTCTTCATATCTTCCCGTGAGGAGGGGCGCTCGGTTGCGGATATCGCTCGCGTTTACCTCGGTAATGGAGGGTATATCCTAATCGTTAGCTTTCTGGTGATCGGGTTGGTGATGATAACGGCCACATTTTTGAACCTCAGTGTCACGGCTCTTACTAGCATGTATCCCGCGACGAAGGTGGGGATGGTTCCGCCTAACCAAGAAGCCATCCAAGCTTCGCTGGATCTTCCGGCGGACGCCATGGGCCTCCATCCCTTTGCTGGCGGAGGTGGTCTTCCCACTGTCGTTGGACTTCGCGACGGTCAACCGGTTTTGCTTGCGAGGATCGGCGGCATCGCTTCGATGAGCGTTGTTTTTATAACCTTTTGTGCCCCGGTGCTGGGATTTCTGATCTATCGGATGCGGGCCGCTGCGTGGATCAACTATTCGGTGGCGGCTTTATTGTCAGTAGCGTCGGTCGTTTTGGGTTTTCATCTACCGGTGATTGTTTCGCCGGATGTATGGCGGTTTCTGATGACGCTCTATGTGGTGCTGGCATCGGCGATCCCCGTTTGGTTGCTGCTCATGCCGAGAGATTTTGTGAATGTTCAGATTCTCTATGCTGGGATGCTTGCTGTGGTCGTGGGGTTGGTGGTGGCGGCTGTGGGCGGAAGGTTTCCCGAGATCCCGGCTGCTCCTCAGAATCTCGCCGAAACGATCCCTCTTTGGAATCTCGAGTCAGGCCTGCAATATATCGGGGTCCTCTGGCCGATGCTCCTCATTACAGTCTCTTGCGGTGCCATAAGCGGATTTCATTGTCTCGTCTCCAGTGGCACTAGCGCTCGCCAACTTGCTGACGAGCGTGATGCGCGGAAGGTTGGATATATGGGGATGCTTCTGGAGTCCCTGCTTGCGGTGAGTGTGATTCTCACCCTGCTCATCGGTTTGGATTGGTCGAGCTACCAACAGATCACCTATGGAGAAAAAAATCCGATCCTCGCATTCGCACTGGCCACGGGCAGTTTGGTGAATCTGGCATTCGGTTTGCCTGTTTCGAGCGGGACAATTTTGGGCATCCTTCTTTTGGAGGGTTTCGTTGTCACATCGTTGGATGTCGCCGTTCGCCTGAATCGCTATTTGCTCGAGGAGGTGTGGAGATTTCTTTTCAAAAAACCGCCCGCGATTGTTCTCAATATCTGGTTTAATACGGGTCTGTGCGTGGCGCTCATGTTTGCGCTCTCCCGCTCCAACTCCTTGCCGGTACTCTGGCAGATCTTCGGTTCAGCAAATCAAATGATGGGGGCCATGGCGCTGCTGGTTGCTGCGGTTTGGCT
>CAYRTN010000067.1:0-8021 GCA_964427235.1 uncultured Chthoniobacter sp.
TCGCTCACCACTTTTCTCACCACCATCGAGTCGTCCACGATGAGGACTTTGATTTTCTTGGGATTCAAACTCATTTCGGTGCTTTCCTATAAACGGCTGGCATGACGGTTTGGAGGCCGTGAGTGATGCCGGAAAGGCTCTCGGAGTGTCCGACCTTGAGGTATCCGCCAGGCAAAAGCATTTTCGCCATCCGGTTGACGAGCCATTCTTGTGAAGGGCGGTCAAAATAAATCATCACATTCCTGCAAAAAATCACCTGAAACTGATGATCGAAGGGATACGAATCCTGAAACAGATTCATGAGATGCCAGTGCATGTTGGAGCGCAGTTCCGATTTCACCCGCAGGCGACCGACCTGTGAGCCGACGCCTCGTTGAAAGTAGCGACGCTTGATATCCAACGGCATCTCATCCAGTCGCGACTCGGGGTAGATGCCCGCCTGGGCAGTGCCTAGAGCTGTCGTGCTGATATCTGAACATTCCATCAACCATCGGAAACCCGGATTTTTTTCCGCATTGCGGGCCAAAGTGATCGCGATGGAGTAGGGTTCCTCTCCCGTCGAGGCCGCCGCGCTCCAGCAGCGGAAGCATCCATCGCCGCGAAAGGAGGGGTCTTTTTTGAAATCGCTGAAAACAGTCGATTCTAAAAAGTCGAAGTGTTTTTTTTCGCGAAAGAAAAAGGTGTGGTTGGTTGAAATCGCATCGACTAGGTGGTTGATCTCCTCGGCGCCATGCCGACCGTGAAGAATTTCGCAATAGTCGGCGTAGCTATCGCAACCATGCGTTCGCAGGCGCTTCCCCAACCTAGAAGAGACAAGCTCCATCTTGCTTTCTCCTAAATGAATTCGACTATGCTGGTACACCAGTTGGCTGATTTTGCTGTAGTCGGCTTTAGTGAGTTTGGGTTGAACCATGTGGATGGAGGTCTCAATCAAGCACAAAAGCGAGTGGAGTAGCGAGCAGATCTTTCGGGCCGTCGCGCTCGAGTGCTAGGCGCTGTGACGATGAGCCAAGAGCCCTTCCTTGGAAAAAAACTCGCAAGCACTATGGAGGGCATGACTGAGGTTGTGGCGACTCCTCCAGCCTGTGGCTGTGCGAAAGGCGTTCGAATCGACCACCCAACGATCCGGCCAGATTTCTTTCGCGCGATCGCGTGTGAGGCTGGGGGCCGATTTCCGAAGGGCGGGAATGGAATCCACAAGTAAGGATGCCATTTTGACCAGGCTCAAGGGCACAGGCAGCGTGACTCCGCGCCCCCCTACAGCCTGAGCGGCCGTATCGATGAGATCGAAGTCGCTTATTGTCTGATCCGAAGAAATGTAAAATGGACCGGATGCCTCCAACTCAAAAGCCGCCGAAATCGCATCGACGAGATCTTCGATTGCAATGAAACTGAATTGTTTTTTGCGCAACCCTGGCTTAGTGCGAATGAAGTTCCTGCTCATTTTAAAAAGGGGAAGGGTGGCGGTGTCTCGCGCACCGAGGATCATCGGTGGTCTTAAAATCGTGATCTTTCGCGTGGGAAAAAAGCGTCGAATCGCTTGTTCCAATTCGAGCTTGGATTCGCCATACCAAGTCAGCGGCGTGTCCAAATCAGACTCCGATCTCGATGACTGGCCGGCGGGGGTGGGTCCGCCTGCGGATTGGGAGGAAAGAACAACCGTGCGGCAGGTTTCTGGCAAAGCGCGAAGAATCTCCAGTGTCCAATCCACATTGGTTTTGAAATATTCCTCTCGGTTTCTGGCAAAAAGGACCCCAGCGGAGAGCAGCGCATGAGTGGGTTCGATCCTGCCCCACGATCGCGGATCGGGTGAAAGTGGGGTAACGGCATCTTTGGAAAGGCCCTCGCGAGCAAGTTGCAAGCGAAGCTTTTCAGGTTCCCTGACTGGTGCAAAAATACACGTGCCCTGCTCAAGTTCGCGGAGAATGACATTGCGTCCGACGAAGCCGGTTGCTCCGGTCAGTAGCAATGTTTTCATACCCCAATTCCATGTGCGCCAACGTCTGATGGCGGACCATGGTAGTAAACCTTAGGGCGTGGCGGCACCATTCACTGGCGCAACGGCGGAGGGATTTGAAGCGGGTTTTTGCCGCGAAATCTTGTATTTTTCGACCACGCTCTTTGCATCGGGATCCGTCTCCGCGAGTTCGATGACATCGGTGAGAAGGGAAGTGTAGCGCTCTTGCACCTGCTGTGTTTGTTGCACGGTGGCTTCGCGTTGTTTGATGAGATCCTGAGCGTTTTTCTCGGCGCCGGTGAGCGATTGGATTTGGCGGTTCAGGTTTTCACCCTGCCATTTCATGCTGCTCGCATTTTGGCCAAGGTTGCTGATTTGGGAGAAGAGAAAGATGCAAAAGGCCGCAGATAGGAGGGCGAGGCCGATTTGAGCGCTGCTGCCGTTGGTTTCAGCGATCTCAGTGGAGTCGTTTTCGAATTCGTTCATAAAGTCGGTTTTTCTCGATTAGTTAGCCTTGGCTTCGATGCCGTATTTTTTGAGGAGTGTAGCAATACGCGGATTTTTGTTTTGAATTTGGAGTTGCGCGAGATCGCGTATCAAGGCCGGTCCGACTTGATTAGCGAGCTGGGCTCCTGAATCAATCTGCTGTTGCTGCGCTTGAAATTGCTGCTGCAGGGTTTGAAGAGCGAGTTGCTGCGTTTGGATCTCGTCCTGTTGCTTTTGAAGGTTGCGTTGAAGTCCTTGGTTACTCCAAGTGGCGACGAGAAACCAAAGGCTGAGTAGCAATGCTACCGCGCCGGTGGCGGTGGTGAGGGTGGCGGAGTTTTGATTCATTGGTGGGAGTGTGATTTGCTAAAGCTCAACTTGAACTCGCGATTTGCAAAAGCGTCAAGTGGGAAAAGCTCTTGATGTTGGTAGATGGAGGAAATTAGATTCCCTCAATGAAAGTTTTGGTAACTGGCGGAGCTGGGTTCATTGGTTCGCATGTATGCGCCCAACTCGCACTCGAGGGGCATGAGGTATCCGTGCTGGACGATTTCAACGATTATTATGACCCGCAAATCAAGCGTGCGAATATTGCCGCGCTGGGAAAAAGTGTCGTCCTGCGGGAGGGTGATATCCGTAATGCGCGATTTGTCCAAGACGTGATAACGGAAGGAAAGTTCGACTCCATCATCCACCTTGCAGCCCGGGCCGGTGTCCGACCTTCGGTGGTCGATCCGATGCTCTACATTGAAACGAATATCGTGGGCACCCAAAACCTTCTTGATGCTGCCCACAAGAATGGTGTTTCTCAATTTGTTTTTGCTTCCAGTTCGTCCGTTTATGGCCTCGCAAAAGTGGTGCCGTTTTCCGAAGACCTTCCTCTTCCTCAGACTTTAAGTCCCTATGCTGCAACGAAGCTTGCGGGGGAGCAGCTTTGCGGAAATTATGCGCATCTCTATGGCATGCCGGTCGTTTGCTTGCGCTTTTTTACTGTTTACGGACCCGGACAACGCCCAGACCTCGCCATTCACAAATTCACCGACTCCATCCACCATGGAAGATCTATTCCGCAATACGGTGATGGCTCGACCCGCCGGGACTACACTTACATCGACGATATCGTTCAGGGCGTTCTGGGGGCGCTACGCTACAAGGGACCTTCGTTTGATATTTTCAATCTCGGTGAAAACCAAACCACGACCCTTTCGGAATTGATCACTGAGATTGAGCGGGCACTTGGAAAGAAGGCCCTTATCGAGCGACTCCCTGAGCAACAGGGTGACATGCCTCTCACGTCCGCGGACATCTCGAAAGCGCAGCGACTCCTTGGCTACAATCCCACCACCAAAATCCGAGAGGGTATCCCGAAATTTGTGGAGTGGTATCTGAGTCGGCAATGAAAAATGTCGCCGAAATCGCATCCGCGCTTGTCCGCATCCCGAGTGTCAATCCGGATGGAGGCGATCCCGGCACGGATCAAATTGGCGAGGCTCGGTGCGCGGCGTGGGTAGCAGATTTTTTAAGTGACGCAGGCGCGGAGGTATCCCTTCGCGAAGTTCTCCCGAAGCGTCCGAATATCGTTGCTCGATTTCCCTCTAAGCGTCCCGGCGCTCCCCGCATCCTTTTCGCTCCGCATCTCGATACCGTCAGCGTAGCGGGAATGACGATAGATCCCTTCAGCGGAGAGGTTCGCGATGGGCGTTTGTGGGGGAGGGGGGCATCGGACACCAAAGGGCCCATGGCCTCGATGCTTTGGGCGCTGCGCGAGGCCCGTGGTTTTTTATCCGACCTGCCCTACGAGGTTTGGTTCGCGGGATTGGTGGGCGAGGAGGCCGGTCAGCATGGCGCGAAGGCGCTCGCGGAAACGGACTCGTTCGATTTCGTGATGGCGGGTGAGCCCACGTCCCTGAATGTCGTTTACGCCCACAAAGGATCATGCTGGCTGCATCTGGAGACATCGGGAGTCGCGGTTCACGCCTCGCGCCCCGAGAGCGGAGCCAACGCAATTTATAAAATGAGCGATGCTATCGATTGTTTGCGACGGGATGTGGCACCACTCCTTGCCCAAAAATCCGACCCCGTACTCGGCCACTCCACTCTGAGTGTGGGAATCATTCATGGTGGATCGAAAGTGAACATCGTGCCCGATCACTGCGAGGCCTCCGTCGACATTCGTACGATTCCGGGCATGGATACGGCCTTCGTTCAAGATATGCTCCGCAAGAGAGTTCCTGACATTCAAATCCAAATGCGCGGGTCAGCGCCGCTCCACACGGATCCCACTCATCCGCTCATCACGTGTTTGCAGGCCCTCGGTTCGCAACTCGAGGGCGCACCTTGGTTTTGCGATGCCGCCGTGTTTGCGGCCAAAGGCTCCGCTGCTATTGCGATTGGGCCGGGATCGATCGCCCAGGCGCACACGGCGGATGAATTCATTTCCCTCGAGGATCTTGAAAGTGGGGCCGCTTTTTTTCTGTCGTTCCTCCGTGGATTGAAAGAGCGCTGATTTCTTTGCGTGGTATCTTCCGGCGAATTCCCGTTCTTGATCTCAAGCGGGTAAAGTGAAAAAGTGCCGCTCATCAGCAAGGAATATTACAGTTGGGAGAAGTCGACAGAGAGGGTGCGTAGGCCATTTTATGAGTCGAAACTTTTCTGGGTCCCTCTCGTCGTGCTCGCTTTGGGGGCCTTTGCGGCTTGGGTCGCTTTTGGTATTTTAACTGACCGCTATCAAAAGCGGGCTGAGGAATTCGATCTCGAGCAGATGGGGGAGATGGAATCGGCTTCCATTCTCTACGACAGAAAAGGGCGCGAGTTTGGGAAGCTCTTCATTCAGAATCGTCAGCCAATTCCCTCCGAGCGCTTGCCGGAAATGCTGACGAAGGCCGTCATCGCAGCCGAGGATAATCGGTTTTACGATCACGATGGCGTTGATTACATGGGAATCCTCCGCGCCGCCCTCACAAACTATCGAAAGGGAAAAATCTCCCAAGGCGCCAGCACGGTCACCCAGCAAGTCGCTCGCAATTCCTTTGAGCTTCTTGAGCGCACCTACGAGCGCAAACTCATCGAACTCTACCTCTCCTGGCGCATCGAAAAAAGGTTCAGCAAAAAAGAAATCATGAATTTCTATCTGAACCGCGTCTACTTCGGTAGCGGTTTCTACGGTGCGGAAGCGGCTTCGCAGGGGTATTTCGGAAAGCCTTCCATCGACATGTCGATCGGCCAATGCGCCACTCTCGCCGGCCTTCTCAAGAGCCCCCAAGCCCTCTCGCCGTTCAACAATCCCGAGGATTCTCGAGAGGCGCGGGATTTTGTACTCAAGCGTATGCGGGAGCTGGGATTCATCACCCGCAGGGAATTCGAAGAGGAAACCCAAGCCCCCAGTGGCGTGGTCAAGCGTACGAACCCATTCAAAGTCAGCTATGCCATTGAGCTGATTCGCCAGCAGGCGATTAAGGCCCTAGGATTCGAGCGGGCCATGAATGGAGGGTACAAAATCTTCACCACCCTCGACGCCGATCTCCAGCGCGCCGCAGATTCCGCCACGCAGGAATTTCTTCTTACTGTGGAGAACCAACCCGGATACAAGCACCCCACCTTTGCTCAATACCGCGAAGCCACGAAGAAGACCGAAGAGGCGATCAATCGAGGCAACATGGGGGCCAAAATGCCCGAGCCCAAATACCTCCAAGGTGCGGCACTTGTTGTCGAAAATAAAGGTGGTGGTATCCTTGCCCTTACCGGTGGGCGCGATTTCGTTCACAGCGAATACAATCGAGCGATCCAGGGTAAGCGTTCGGCCGGAACGGCCTTCACGCCCTTTGTTTACGCGGCCGCATTCCAGTCCGGCACCTTCCCCGGTGAAATCGTCCAAGACGCCTGTATCGATAACCGCTACGTCATGGTCGGGGGTGAAACCGGCATCCTCGGTGAATGGGGAGTCGAAACGGCTGACAACGAATACGAAGGCCCCATCCCAGCTAGAGAGGCCCTCGTTAAGGGTAAGAATGCCGCCACCGTCCGCCTCGGAATGAAGACAGGAATCCAGCCTGTTAAAACCCTCGCCGCTGCCGCTGGGATCTCCTCCCCGATACGCGATTATGCCAATGCCTTTCTCGGAAGCAGTGAGGTGACCCTCGATGAGCTTGTCCTCGGCTATACCGTTTTCCCGAATCTCGGTCAGCGCCCTGCCGACCTTTACATCATCCAGTCCGTTCAAGACGGCCAATCGAAGACCATTTTCAATGCGCCCCGCAAGCGCTACCAAGTCATGTCCCCCGCCGCATCCTACCAAGTTCACTCCTGCCTCAGCGACTACATGGAGAGGGGAATGGGTTCCCTTGCAACCAAGCAACTCGGACTTGGCAATTTCCCTGTCGCCGGAAAAGCCGGAACCGCCTACGGATTCACGGACACCTATTTTATCGGCTATAGCCAGGCCGTGACTTGCGGCGTGTGGGTCGGGTTTGACAAGCCAACCAAGATTTTTCGCGGCGCTTTCGGCAAAGACCTCGCCCTACCCATCTGGTCAAAAATCATGAATGTGGCAGAAAAAGATTTTGCTCCCAAACCCATCGAAAAACCCACTGTGCTTAAGCCCATCGAGATTTGTCGATCCTCGGGTCTGCTTGTCTCTCCCCGCTGCGCCCAGCCTGAACCTGCCTCAACAGCCGCAGGCGCTCATCAATCGAGCGTCCCTAGTACCCCCGCTGCGACTTACAAGGAATGGGCGACTGACGAACAGGCCCCCAAGATCGTTTGCGACATCCATGGTGGTGGAGTGAGAAATTACTCGAAGGAATTCAATCAGGAGGATTGGCCACGGGCTGCAACGGCCGTCGATCTCACAAAAATCCGCCCCGTCGCCATGACTTCCACGGCGCTGGTCGGATTCAACGATGTCTATCAATCCGTGCGTCCGGGCGCGGAAAGCGACAATGACGCCAACATCCCCGTCGCCAAAGCCATTCCCCTCGATACTCCGGCTCCCCCCACAGACGCGTCCGCCGCACCCTCCGGTGAAATCGAGGTCCGTCGCGCGGAGCCCGTCAACGCTCAATCTCAGCCTTTGGAAACTCCCGCTCTCAGTGTCCCTCCGCCGGCTCCGATCGACTTTTCGAATTGATGCTCCAGCTTTTTTGATGGGCTGAGCCGATTCCCCTCAAAATAAAATAAAAAAAGATATTGCGCCGAAGAATATCGGAGTTACCTTGAATTCCTAATCGCGGGGTGGAGCAGCCCGGTAGCTCGTCAGGCTCATAACCTGAAGGTCAGAGGTTCAAATCCTCTCCCCGCAACCAATTCTAACATTCGTTAGGATTAGGGCATTCCAAAACCAGACAATGCTCTCACACCCACCCCTACCATATGAAATATTTCCCTGCTCAGAAAAAGTCTGGATGCTTGATTTAGTCTTAAATCCGAAAACAGATTTTTAGCCAGGAGGACAGATTTGAAGCGCAGCGAAGAAGGAATGCCAAAGGCAGCCCACCGGGCGAGCAAAGCTAGTCAATTAACAAGAGAGGTTTCCGAAAGCGGCGAACCCCACAAAACGATCCAATTGGATTCGCTCTAATTC
>CAYRTN010000068.1:0-7772 GCA_964427235.1 uncultured Chthoniobacter sp.
CTATGAGACGTTTGTTTTTAAGAGACTCAGGCACATCACCACTTACGATTCGGCGAGCGAGCCCCTCAACGATGGCGGTCTTACCCACACCAGGTTCACCGATTAGCACTGGGTTGTTTTTCGATCGGCGTGAGAGGACCTGCATCGTGCGTCGGATTTCCTCATCACGACCGATCACGGGGTCAATTTTGCCTTTCTTTGCAAGCGCTGTGAGATCTCGACCATATTTCTCAAGCGTCTGGTATTTCCCTTCAGGATCCGCATCCGTGACTCGCTGATTTCCTCGCACAGAAGCCAATGCCGACATCAAACGCTCCTGGGTAACTCCGCTTTCCTTGAGCATCTTTGCCGCACTGGAATTCGAAGCCAAGAGGGCCAAAAGAAAATGCTCCACACTCACAAACTCATCCTTGAGCTTTGTCATCTCGCCCTCCGCGCCATCGAGCACTTTATTTAATTCCCGCGATAAATGAGGCTGAGCTGCCCCACTAACACGTGGAAAAGCGCTAACGGCATCTCTCAATCGCGACTCCAAGGCGGATATAGAAACGCCCATCTTTTCCAGCAGGGGCTTGGTGAGACCATCCGGTTGTTCCAAAAGAACAAGGAGGAAATGCTCACAGGTCATCTCTGGGTTGTCGTTTTTCGAGGCGAGCTCTAGAGTTCCATTAAGAGCCTCGCGAAGTTTAATAGTGAATTTTTCAGGGCGCATATGGGATTGATTTGATTAGGATCAACTATAGTCGAATGGAATTTCGACGGGTAGTAAGCATTTATATGAATACCGAAGCGCAGCTATGTCCATAATTTCAAATAACCTCATCGCCATCCGATCCAGGATGAAGTCTGCCGCGGATCGCGTTGACCGTCAGGTTTCAGACATCCAGCTTGTTGCTGTTTCAAAAACCTATCCTCCCGCTGTGATCCGTGAAGCATGGGATGCCGGTCAACGTGTCTTTGGCGAGAATCGTGTCCAAGATGCGTTGCCGAAAATCCTAGAACTTCCCGCCGAGGCTGAGTGGCACTTCATAGGCCACCTCCAAAGCAACAAAATCCGCAAGGCCCTTCCCGCATTCACGCTCATTCATGGGGTGGACAACCCCGAGCTGGCCATTCAAATCAACCGCATCGCTGGCGAAATGGGGCTCACTGCCAACATCCTCTTGGAGATCAATGTCTCGGGGGAAGCCTCGAAATTCGGATTTTCCCCAGATGCCCTCCGCCAAAATCTGGAGGACCTCTTGTCGCTCCCGTACCTGCGCGTAAAAGGGCTCATGACCATGGCCCCTTACAGCGAGGATCCCGAAAAGGCGCGACCGATCTTTTCGGAGCTTCGCAAGTTGCGTGATGAGTTGGCGGTCAAAACAGGGCACCCCTTACCAGAACTGTCCATGGGTATGAGCGGAGACTTTGAGGTGGCTATAGAAGAAGGAGCAACGATCGTTCGCATAGGTTCCTCGATCTTCGGCCACCGCTAAGCCCAGATTTGCGGTGAAGATTACTTCAATCTATCGCTGAGGCGTGGCTCCCGGAGTTGATCCCGAGGAGGAATTGCCCTGCATATCGCCGACATTTAAAAACGGAACCACACCACCGCCGCTTATGCGAGGAAGGACACCGTCCCATTTTTCGATGGAGCGGAGTTGGATAATCTCGGGGCTTTGTTTGAGAGCGAGTGCCTCGCGTTGGATTGCATCCGCACGGGCCTTGGACTGGACTTCTGTTGAAAAAGCCTCAGCCGAAGCCGCAAGCTTGCGTTCCTCCGCACTGGCTTCAGCCTGGGTGACGCGCATGATTTTTTCGTTTTTTGCCTGAAGGGCCATTTGCTCCGCCTTCACTTTGGCTTCAATCGCTCGATTGAATTCAGGGGAAAAGTTGAAATCCGTGATCGCAAGATTCGCGATATTCACTGCATTTTCGAGACCTTTCTCGCGAAGTGTATTGTTGATGAAATGACTGAGCGCATCTTGAATTTGTTGTTTTACCAACTCTCGTTTGGTCACGAGTTCTTCCGCTGTGAATTTGGCCGTGACACCTTTCACACATTCTTGAATGGCTGGCTCAACCAGCGAAGCCGAAACCTTGCTGAGCAATCCGATCCGTTGATAAATCTGCGGAGCCAAAGCGCCGTTGAGTGAATACTGCATCGTGACTTGAGTGGTGACAGATTGCAGATCCTTCGAGGCGGCCGTAGCTTGTGCATGACTGGCTGTGAGCCGAATATCGATCTGCTGAACGGAGTCAATGAAGGGCTTCTTAAAGTGAAATCCCTCGGGAAGAGCGTTTGGCTGAACTGCGCCGAGTGTCGTGATCACCCCCACATTGCCACTCTGCACGATCACCGTCATAGCGGAGAAAATGGCAAAGGTTGCCACGAGAAGAATCGCTATCGGAACGAGAAACTTGGCTGACGAATTTGGAAAATCATTCATAACGTATGAACTTGTAATCCGGTCTCGGCGATACACCCATACCTATTTTTCCTAGAGCGGGGGGGAGCTACGAGTCGAACAAATCGCCATCGCTCTTTTTGAACTCTTTCAGAAAGGCGGACAGCTGTTCTCTGGTATGGGATTTTTGGATTTTTTCCATTTCTCCGCCAGCTAAGGCATCACAACGTTCGTTTTCGGGATGACCGGCATGACCCTTAAGCCATTTCCATTCCATGCGGTGGAGTTTGGCACTCGCATCGAGTTCCCGCCAGAGGTCTGCATTTTTGACGGGTTTGCGGGTGCTTGTGATCCAGCCTTTGACCCGCCAAGAATGGATCCATTCCGTGATGCCTTTTCGGAGATACTGAGAGTCCGTATAAATGAGGACCTCGCAAGGTTCGGTGAGCAACTGAAGGGCAGCGATAGCGGCACTGAGTTCCATTCGGTTATTCGTCGTTGCAGGCTCGCCACCGGAAATAGCGCGTTCGTGTTTACCGTATCGCAGAATCGCCGCCCAGCCACCAGGGCCGGGATTACCCAAACACCCACCATCCGTAAAAATCGTGACCTTTTTCAATGCTGGAATAATGAAAAGGTCTGCATCTCGATAGCAAAGTAATTTTGAGGATCCGGCTAAACCAACCGCGCGAGTTCCTTCGGAAGAGGGCACGCAAAAACCATGTCTTTTCCGGAAATGGGATGCGGAAACCTAAGCGCACTGGAATGAAGTCCAAGACGCTTCGCGGGATTGCTCACAGCCCCGTATTTTTTATCCCCAATGATTGGGCAACCAGCATCTGAAAGCTGAACGCGAATTTGGTGACGTCGGCCCGTTTCTAAAGTGAGCTCGACGAGGGAACGGTGGGCCGTCGTGGCTAAAACCCGGAAGTGAGTAACCGCATGGCGAGTATTTTCACTCCGTGCCACGCTGAAAACCTTGAAGGGATTCGTCTCATCCAAGTCGGACTCAAAGATTCCGCGGGGCTCACGCAAGCGACCTTCGACAACTGCCTCGTATCGCTTCTCGGCATCATCCCATCGAGACTGAAGGATTTCCTTGCACTCCGGAGTCTTCGCAAAAACCATGAGTCCGGATGTTTCACGATCCAAGCGGTGAACGATCCAGACTCTCTCCTTCGACATCGGATTGCCATGTCGGACATGCTCCGTGAGCTGGAAGTAGGCCGTCTTTTCCTGCTCGGCCTCGCTGGCAATGCTCAAGAGATCCGGCGGCTTATCGATAACAATAATGTCTGCATCCTCAAAAAAAACTCGAATGCCAGATCCCACGACTGAGCGGGGCGAAGCGAAACGGTCATTGCGCACCGCCACGACGTCACCGGGATGGAGGGGGTGATTGAACTGCGAAATCGCACGACCATTCACCGTGATGGCTTGATACTTAAGCCAGGTACGAATCTGCTTTTTTTTGAGATCCGGCCAAGTGGCGAAACAATATGCCAGCAATTCGGCTTGGCTAGTGACGGTAGAAGGTTTGGGCATGAGCGATGCCAAGGACTATACTCGGACGCTTGGGCTCAGACCATTCCGAATTCAAATCGTTTGATGGCTTTTTAAAAGTTGGAGTTTTTATAGAAGCGCAACGCTTCCACAGGTCCAGGAAAGTCACTGAGGAAATGAAGCCCATTGATCCCACCGGAACCGGGATCACGAACAAGATACTCATATCCACTCTTCCCACAGATAACCACAAAGTGCGTGATTCCGCTCGGATAGCGAACCCGGACGATGACGGAATTCCCTTTCAGCAGGTTCGTATCCATCAAAAAGTACGATGGCGCATCCTCGTAGTGCGGCAGGATTTCAGCTGCCATCGCGGGATCCAAAAGGGGGGCTTTCTCCCAATAAATCCAACCTTCTGGAGTAAACCCGCCTTCGGTATTCTTAAGAAAAGCATTGAGGTGACCAGGATCCGTTTTGACTCCATAGCTAGCCAACACCATCGCCGCTGACGCAACCGCGCATCCCGACTGCGCTAGCGATTCCTGAGTTGAGGCAAGCGGATCTTTTCCCCAGTGCGGATCCGATTGTAAGAAATGGGGCCCTTCAATGAGAATCGTGTAAGGAATGTAAAGGCCGCCAGAGGTCATCAGCGGACGCTTTTCCATCCATCCCTTACCCCAGAAAATGACGTAACTGACCACCAGAGCGAGCAGGATAAAAAGTAAAAAGCGTCTTGCGGACATTGATAAAATCGCGTTGTTGAGAACCAATGAAATTGTTTTGTTTTATTGTCCTCTGTCTTAACGTCACTCTCCGCGCGAACGATTTCAATGTGATTGTGCTCGAGCAGGTTCATGCCATGCCCTCTGGCGGTGGATATGCCACGACTCGTTCCGCTCACGATGCTCTACTCGAAACTAGCTCACTCACGCCTGAAGGCATCCGGATTCAGCCAGAAAAAGCTCATCCGAGTTATTGTTCGGGTGCCACCTATTTGGTTTTTCTTAAAACTCTGCAAGCCCTTCAATCTCGAGGAACACTCCGTATCGGTACAGAGGCTTGGAAAAAGTTATTGCCTGCACGCATGGGTGACGGTGTTGGTGTATGGGGTCGATGGAACGCGAATGGCCCTGGAACTGCTCGCTTATTTCATGAGCTCGGACTCGGTCGTAATTTCACTTCCTTCGAGGAAGCGCAGCCAGGCGATTTCTTGAAGATCTTTTGGAGCGACGCGGTGGGAAAAAATGAACGCGGGCACTCTGTGATATTTCTAGGTTTAGAAAATAAAGATGGCGTCGAGCACGTGCGATTTTGGTCAAGCAACAAGCCAAACGGCTTTGGTGAAAAAAGTGTCCCGAAATCAAAGGTGTCCCGTGCCCTTTTTTCACGCCTCGAAACCCCCTCGAATCTCAATCAACTAGACACCCTTCCCGCTCGTGACAAATATCTCGCCAGCCTCCTCTCAGTGGATTCCTCAATCGGGGAAGTCCGCAAAATGACTGGAGCGCGATAGTCCCTAGCGGGAGGTTGACTTTGCCCCCACCCTCCATTGTCATGCACGGCACCATTTCGAAACCATGCCTTCCGCCGCCAAACAAAAAATCATCATCGCCGTTGACGCACCCGATGCCAAAACTGCCCTCAAGTTAGTAGACCAACTTTCTGGGCAGGGTTGTATTTTTAAAATCGGACTCCAGCTTTTCACTGCGGAAGGCCCGTCCATCGTCCGCGAAATCCAATCTCGAGGTAACCGCGTTTTTCTCGATCTGAAATTTCACGATATTCCGAATACTGCCCGCGAAGCCGTTCATTCCGCCGTCGCATTGGGAGTGGATATGACAACCATCCATCTTTGTGGTGGTCCCGAGATGGTTGCCGAATCGATCCGTGCAGCTAAAGACTCAAAAACTCTCGTCCTTGGAGTCTCTGTTCTCACGAGCATGGATGACGCCTCCCTGCACGCCGTGAGCGTACCATTGACTCCTCGCGACCAAGTGTTGCACCTAGCTGAAATGGGCGTCGCCAATGGCCTGCGAGGCATTGTTGCGAGTCCACTGGAAATCGCTCCGCTCCGTGAAAAGTTCGGCTCCAACCTCACCATTGTAACCCCAGGAGTCAGGCCAGCGGGAAGCGCGGCGGGTGACCAAAAACGCATCATGACGCCAGGCGACGCCATTCGAAGTGGCGCGGATTACCTTGTCATCGGACGGCCAATCACGGGTGCCGCATCCCCGACGGACGCACTGGAATCCATCGCCGACGAGATGGCCGCCGCTGGGAGGAATTGACAGTGTTCAGCTTGACGCCACCAAAGAGCAGGCTTAATTGTTCGCTACATCTGATGACTCGCAAGGATTTCCTCACACTCACCATCACTGGTCTTTTACTAGGCGGTTGCACCAGCTACGACCATCGCCTCAACGATAAAAAGACCAGTTACCTTGGCACCGATGGGTCGATTATTTTTCGCTCCAGCGCCTCGACTCTAGCTGATAAAAACTCGTATTGGGATGGCGATGGCGTGGATGGCGCACCTTCTATTGTTGTCAGTCTCAGCGAACAAACCGCCTCCTTTTACAAAGGCTCCAAACTAGTCGGTGTCTCCGCCATATCCAGTGGTCGCGAAGGATTTGGAACACCAACAGGGTCCTACACAATCTCACAAAAAAACCCCAACCACGTCTCGAACCTCTACGGTGATTTCGTGAATGCCCAAGGGGACGTCCTAGTCAAAAATGTGACTAATGGAAAAGATCCAGTTCCTGCAGGAGGAAAGTTTGCCGGAGCGCCGATGCCATTCTTCATGCGTTTGGGAAAAACCGGCGTGGGCATGCACCAAGGATTTCTCCCCGGTGTACCAGACAGCCATGGTTGTATTCGTATGCCTGAGCGCATGGTGAAGATTTTTTTCGAAAATACGACCATGGGCACGCCGGTGACTATCACCCGCTAAGGTTGGCGCTTATTGGTCCTCTGGCCGAGGCGGGGGCGGGGGCATCCCCTTCCGTTGCCCCTGCTTTCTCAACTCTCGAAGGTTATTTTGCTGATCGGGTGAGAGGATTAATTTGATTTTTATCATCATTTCGAGCTGAAGGTGCTTCATCTCATTTTCAATCACGAGAACCTTATCAAGCTGCAAAAGCACATTTTTTTCATCTGGGCGAGACAGCTTTAGGAGGGCATCGAGGGTTTCCTCCTCCGAACTGAGCTGCCACTGCAGATCAGTGAAGCGGGGAAGAGTTTTTACCATCTCAGCGCGGATCGCAGACTGCTGATCAAGGGTAAGGTCGATCGCCTTCTGATTGCGCATGACAAGCTCGGGCGGGAACAGGCTTTCTGACTTTATACCACTTCCAGGGCTCCCAGATAGTGGGCGCGGCCCGTCTTGTGGTGGGGGCGGTGGTGGCTGCTGGCTCCATGCTTGCGAGCCGATAATAACGAAGAGGGCAATAAGAGGGAGTTTCATAGTGATTGGTTTTGAGTTGTGGATGTATCGCCATCCTGAATCCACGAGTCTGTATTCGTGGCTGTGGCGGAAGAAATCGACTGACTAGAATCTGCAATCAGGCCATCCGTGGATGCTGACCAACTAGAGATCGCCGCCCATGTCGCGGTTTCATCAACGACGTCCACGGCGCTTTTTTTGAATGGCGATCCGAAGTAAAGAAGTGCGGTCAATAGAGCCATTCCTGCAACTAAACGTCCCCATGGGAAAAACTCAAAAAATGAGTCCTTCTTTTTAGATCTGCTTCTGCGGAGCACTCGATCCAATGATGGCGTTCTGGTCTCGTCGATTTCCTTTAATCGAGCAAAGGCTTTATGAATGGGGTCGTTGTTTGTATTCATCGAATAATCCGGTTTCGTTTAAGATTTCAC
>CAYRTN010000069.1:0-2951 GCA_964427235.1 uncultured Chthoniobacter sp.
ATTTCAGCGGCACTGCCGTGGTCGGTTTTGAAGTCGTAGATGATGGCAGCTATAGGAACACCTTCGCCAGAACGATGAATGAGAACCCGGTCAAAAACGCCGCTCACCCAATGGCCTTCTAGCATCACATCGAATGCCCGTTCACGCCAAAGGTCATGTGGCTGGTCAGGCTTGGTGAATACCTCCTGCGCGATGGGTTTTTTGAGAAAGCCACGCACAAGGTTAGCGGCCTCAATCGAGAGGTTGCCCAACTGCAGCGGGGTGGTTTCCACCCATTCCATGCCAGCTAGGGCCTCGTGGACTTCGGTTCCAAGCTCGGCAGCCTCCTGCGATAGGGTAAGAAATCCTCCTCCCGCGCTTACTTGAGGTTTGAATGAGGAAGGAGATGCAGGCTTGGGAGTTCCATGGAGCGGAGCACAAAACTCGCGGGGAGCATCGACTGCAAGCGCATCGGCAACCTTGATGTCGTGATCCTGATACCACTTGGGATTACCAATTTGGTGAGGCGATGCGAGAAACTTCAACAGAAGATGCCTGGCAAAGTTTTTGGATGTTGGATTTTTTCCAAGTTCCGTGGTGATGACATAGAGGGCTTTTTTCGGACGCGTGAGTGCAACGTAGGCTGTGCAGATCTCGCTATATTTGCTCTCCGCGTCTTGAATGTGAAGTTGAGAACGGAGCGTGGCATCGTGCTCGGCAAATTCTTTTGCAGGCATAAGGACTCCCCATTGTACATTCTTGGCCTCGGGCCCCAGAGCTATGTTCGAACCATCATTACCCGCGCCTTTTTTATCGAGTCCGCTGACGATGACCATGTCGAAGCCGAGACCCTTGGATTGATGGATCGTCATGATTCGCACCACACCAGTGGCTTCATTTTCTTGGGTTTGGCGGTTTTCGACAAAACGGAGAAAATCGGGTATGCCATCTGAGGATTTTCGGCAGGCATCG
The DNA here is from genome assembly GCA_964427235.1 of uncultured Chthoniobacter sp. GTDB lineage: Bacteria > Verrucomicrobiota > Verrucomicrobiia > Chthoniobacterales > Terrimicrobiaceae > UBA967. Next base: position 952 of record CAYRTN010000069.1, read on the forward strand.
AATTCCTCAGCAGCAAGGAGGAAGGCAGCGGCGCGTTCATTTAAAAACGGCTCACCATCGAGATCCGACGACTCGATCCAATGGCGAATCGTAGCGGCGAACCCAGATTGGGAGAGTTTGGCGAGGGTATCATTACGAAAAGCCCACACGTCACCGAGGAACCATCCCTTTGTGGGCGAGAATCCGCGAACAACGGCCAGGGAAAGCTTGTCATCTGGTGACGCGCAGACGCGCAGAGCAGCGATGAAGGCGGCTCCGAGAGGGTTATCGACACAGGGATTGGTTTTTCCCTCGACGGCAACCTCGATTCCTTTGGACTGCAACAGAGATGCGATCGCCTCCACCCCCTTGTTGTCACGCTTGAGAACGGCACAGGAAAGGCCACGCTTCCAAGCTTGAGTGGTTTGCAGGATTTCGAGGATTTTTTGATCCGGCGCATCGCCATCTGCGTCATCGTCTCCTAGATTTTTTGGTACAGCGACCCACTCGGCATAGCCTTTGATTTTCGAGGTTTTAGAAGATGTGGTGTGTTCTTCTTTCCAAGCTTTCTGCCATTTTTCGATAGTGGCCGGCGGAATATCGAGGTCCGCTTGAATAGAGGTTAAGTCTATAAATGCGGTATTCACGAAATCCAGAACCGCTTGGCACGAGCGCCAAGATTGAGTGAGGGGGGTAGCATCCGAAATGGCAGGCGTGTATTTATCAAATATCTCAAAAAACAAATCAGGGTCCCCTCCCCGCCACGAGTAGATCGCCTGCTTGGTGTCACCCACATAGAAAAAGCTGCGGTTTTCCTCGGGATTCATGAGTACTTCTTCGATGAAAGTTTTCAAGACCGCCCACTGGCGTCGGCTCGTGTCTTGAAATTCATCGAGCAGCCAGTGATCGAATGTCTGGTCCATGCGATACCCAGCAGTTGTTCGCCACGTCTCGCCATGACCGTTTTTTGACTCTGCTTTCTGGGCTAACGAATCAGTGATATCACCGAAAGTAACCAATCCTGCTGAACGAACATTCGAGGCATAGGAGTCTTCGAACTTCTCCATAAGCGCATGGAGCGAGCGACTGCGCTCAAGGAGAGATTCAAATTCCAATTTCAGGATGCCATCGATGATTTGTTGGCGCAGATCCAGCAGTTCGTCATCAAAATAAACGCGGCCGTTTTTTGGACTTCCCTGCCCGTTCGCGATGATTTGGCGCCCTGTTCTCGCCTCCTCTTTGAGAGACTGAAGTTTGTTAAAAGATTCCTTTAAGGATGCGGATGCAATTGTTCCGTTGTTCCAAGACGCCGTTTCATTCAACCAGGATATCCATTTATTCCGATACTCGTCGGACAGATCTGGACTGGTTATTTGCATTCGGTTGCTGAATTCAGACGCACAGACAGCAATGTCATTGTTTGAATTCAAAATGGCACAACCTGCCTTCCCCCAAATCTGATCGGCATCTCCCCAAGTGCTATTCTTCGGAGTGGCGAGGAATTTTGCGTGAAGGGATTTCGTTAATCCTAGGAGTTTTTGGAAGACATCACGCTCCCCGTGGGCCCGGTTCACTCGGCGGAGGAGGTCGATGAAGTCGCTGAGTGAGGCTGTGGACTCTGTCGCAAAAAGAGCTGAAAGGGTTCGTTCGCGCGCGGCTTGGATTTCGGCTTCACCCGCCATGGCGAAGTCCTCAGCGAGGCCAGACTCGAGAGGGAAGGAACGAGCGATGCGAGCGAAGAGGCTGTCGATCGTCCCCATGCCAAGCGAGCCGAGTTGGGATGCGAGTTGAGCTAGCATGGCACGACACCTCGACGAGTCTAGGGCCGCCAGTCCCCCCTTGCTCTGGAGTTCCTGGAGCTTATCGGGATCCAGTGCCGCCTCAGCTAAGCGCTCGAAGACGGCGGAGAGGAATTCTCCGGCGGATTTGCGCGTGAATGTGAGTGCAGCGATTTTGCGAGGCTCCACACCTTGAGCGAGGAGTTGGATCATGCGCGTGGTGAGGGCGTGAGTTTTTCCGCT
>CAYRTN010000069.1:3051-7710 GCA_964427235.1 uncultured Chthoniobacter sp.
AGCTCGATGAATTCATTGACGGCACTGGCCTCGGGATCGGCAGAGAGGACGAAGTAGCCCGTGTGAACGAGTGCCCCTCCAATCTCGGGTCCATGCCAATGGCGGAGCATTTTCTCATAAAGCGGAAGCTGGAGATCTTTCCAGCGCTTTGGTTTGGGGCCTTTAGGGGTGCTGTAGTTGAACACAGCTTCGTGCAACCACTCATCGGAGAGATTCGTGCCGAAGTGCTTCTTCGAAGGTGAATCTGCTTGCGCATAGGTTTTGTAATCCAGCACACGCCAGGCACCACTAATCACATTGCGTTCGATGCGATCGATTTTTCCCGAGAGTTTGAGCGGACCTATGTCGAGGGTATTTTCTCCCTTTGCCTCCAGTTTTCTCTCCACAGAAACGATCCGCCAACCTGCCGCATATTGATCGGCTTGGACTCGCGCGAATCCCCTTAGCCTCACCTTGGCGGCTTCGACTTGAACCCGCACAGCAGGCGATGGTGAAGGACCGAAGAGCCGGTGAACCGAGGCCTCGAGGTTACCTAGAACCAATCGCTCGATCTGGACGGAGTTGGACTCGTCCGGCGTTTCATTGCCAAATTTCTCGAGTGCTTCATGCACAAGAATCCCGAAGCGTTTCGGATCCATCTCCCGTGCATCTGAGATGAAAGTGTCGAGCCACAGAACTTTCTTGAGGTAAAATCGAAATGGACAGGCGAGATATTCCGAAAAATCCGTCGGACTCATTTTACTTACTGTCTTGCGCTCATTCTCGGGCAGACTCCACTTCCAACCATTGTGACGGGCGGCACGACTTCCCGAGGTCGGGATTTTGCCAAAAAGGTCTAAAACCCTCTTCGGGAGATCATCCTCGCCACAACGCAGGAAGAGGCTGGATGGCAAAGACGGGCTGCCCTCTGAATCAAAACGGCTGAAAGAAGCGCGAAAATCCTTCTTCGGATAAGCTGCCAATAGGCATTGGAAAAGGTAGGCGTCGCGAGCGAACCGAGATGCGTTATCAGCAAGGCCGAGTGCGAGACGTTTGGAATTAGGAAGAAAGGGATGCCCATTCACCGAGGACGGCACAGATCCTTCCACACATCCGCACACAGTCAGGCGCTGAGCCTCGACCCAAGGGGCTTCAAGCCATCCTGACAACTCCACATCTCCCAGATTCGAAGACTCAAAAATCGGCTCGGATTTCAATGCTCGCGAAAAGGCGGTATCCATATCTAGCTCGCCATCGCAGTAGAGAGGTGACTCGGCAATGCTCTCGTAGAGTCCTACCACTTCGCGTGCCGTTTCGATGCCCTCACCATCTTGCTTCCAAGCCCTCGCGAGTAGCTCCGGAACGGTGAGAGCGCAAAGCGATTTAACCGCTTGGACAAATGCCAACAGCTTGCGACGTGCGGATTTTTCTTTATCCAGATCAAACTCCACATCCGCGAACGCCTCCGCTTGAGCGAGATCGGAAAGAACCGCCTCAGCGATGAGATAGTCGCAAACCGCTAGCGCATCGTCGGCTTTGAGGCCCGAATCGAAACGCAAAAAACGGCTGAATTTTGGCAACTCCAGTAACCGACGTAGGACTCGCAAGTCACTGCTTTGTCGGAATCGCAACCACTCGAGCGCCATGATACCCGCTTCGGAAAGATCCATCCGACCTCCATCGGGAAGAAAAGCGTTGCCGCCACGGGATTCCACCTCACTGCGAAAAGGACTACCCAGATGAGGATCAGCTAGCACGATCGCGTAATCGCCTGGAACATTTGCCAGCAAAGCAAAGTCCAACGCCTGCCGCGCCTCGACGTCAGGCGAAGGCGAAACCGAAAACTGCCAGGAGTCTAATTCCAACCGGCAACCAGCCCATTCTTTGGGATCCGGCCGCCCCCAAGCATCAAATCCCCCACCCAACTCGCCAGGCAACCACGTAAGCACCTCCACCTTGATACCATGCGAAGCGAGTGCCTCAGCGTATCGCTGTGCAAGCAAAGTCAGATCGGGTATGCAGGCGATGACCAACCTCTGCAATGTTGCTAAGCGGGAGGGATTCGCCAGTTCCGTGAAACGAGCTTCATTCGGATCAGTGAGTTCGCCGTCTTTAAGAGCAGCCAGATAGCATTGGTAGAGGCCCCCTAATACCCTCCAGCGGTCTGCATCCTCACCGCAGACACCGGCTACAATCGAGTCCGAAGGTCTCAACGCCGCCTCCGCCAACAGGTCGCAAAGATCGCAAAGAACGCCCCCGCTTTTCAGCCGAGACGCATCGGAATCCAACTTCGCTTCGGAGAAAAGCGGTTCTAGAAAAGTTCCATCTACCTTCTTCAACGCGAGCGCCCAAGCTCCTTCACGCTCAAACCGCTGAGCGATCCGTACCCCATCTGGTAATAATGCCCTCATCGGTTGAGTGAAACGCGGTGACAGCACTCCCCTATCCGCCAAGCATCGGCGAATCCGCCGGCCAGCACCTGCGGTGGGTATCCAGACTTCGACTTGGCTTAAATCCTGACCATCCTTGAGCAAGACCTCCGCCACCTGTGCACCGAGCGGGGTTGTTTTATTTTTTAAAAATGTCATATTCATGTTTAGGACTCTCATCGGATCCATTGATGATTCGGTAAGTGGATCTCTGGTTTTCTTCTAATTATACCAAACCGCAGTCGCATCAGGTGCGACAGGGTCTGATTTTCTTTTTGAAGCTCTAATCATTTCCATCAACCGGTTGATTTTGGGTATTTTCCGACGGACTTTTCCCAAGTGGATTGGGGCTCGGCTAGGCAACGTTGCGCATTCACTGCCAGTAGCGTATGGGATGAGTAGGATAGTTTTTCGAGGATTTCACGTGGTGTCGCGTTCACGCAGGGAATTTCATTCGGACGAAAAGCTTCGGGATAGGCATCAATAATGGCTCCGAGTGGAATAGGGCGACTGTGGTTACGCGTACTCACACGGACTTCACTGTCGGGGTGGTTCATGAGCAGTTCCCTGATTTTTGTAGGCACTTCATTATAGGAGGTAATCCAGCGGAGGTTGCGGTGCGAAAAGTGAGCCAGCATGGGTTCCAAGGGGGCGGCGATTTTGCGGTAAAGTTCGGCGTATTCCACATAACAGGCCTCCCGCCGATATAGCTTCAAACGATCCAGAACACTGGCGTATCGCAACTCGTCATTGAAGTGGGGAGTTTCAAAAATCCTTATAGCCTGAGCCATGCTCATACTGCTAGATCGCAAAAGAGGATGCGTGTCGGTGGTATCGGGATGGTTCAAGACGGCCTCAATAATCATGATGGCATCGTCGTCAGAAATCAGTCTTGAGCGTGTCTCCCTATGGTAGATGAGTTGATCGACGGCTTTGCGAATCTCCAATTCAGGATGGCAGGCTAATTCAGCGAGAATCTCAGGTGGGGTATGCGGGAGGCTGGCATAGGCAACAAGGACGCAGGTATCGAAGCTGTGCTTGTGGCGATAGTAGAGTTCGGGGGTGAGGAGTTCTCGTTTTGAAGCGAGTTGCCCTTGATAGATGCCATGCTTCGGACCCAGTGCGATAAATTCGTCAAAAACGTCACGCGGCAGATTGGGGTGAACCAAAAGTTTACTTTTGATATCCACGTTGGGTAACTCCGACAAAATTTTCAGCACTTCTGGCAGGGCCCGAGGATTATTCAAAAGCGAGAGGTGGATATCGGCATTCTTGGGAAAGATAAGTCGACGTTGAATGTCATCTAAGATGTACAGCGATGCCGCCAAGCCAGCCCTCACTTTGAAACTGGGATCGCTTAAAAAACGATCGTGCAAATCGGGAAACGGCGTAAATCGAGCCACTGCGGCCCGGACCTCTTCAAAATCATTGCTAGAAAGACGCTCGTGCATAGAGCGAGGGCAATTCGGAAGCGCCGCAAGATTGGCAAGAGTGGCAGGTTTAGCCCTCACTGATATAGCCTCAATCAAATCCACGGGAAGACTCTCCCACCGCGAAAGACTCGCATTTACCCCACGCCACCGAAAGGAATGCAAGCGGCGCGCCGTCTCATGCCAAAAACTCAGATTCTCAGTTTGAGGGCCTATCCATTTGTTTGTGACGGCGAAAAGGAAGGCCTTCCAGATTGGTGGTGAAGCATCAGTGAGGAGATTTTCCAAAGACTCGATAGGAAAACTCTCCGAACCAGCGTGCCCAATCTTCGATGGGAGGGTATGCTCAAGAAATACCAACCGCACATCCTCACTCGGATCGCGGAGAAAATAATGAAGAGGTAGGTTCGATTGGTGCGGCCATTTTTTGAGAAAATCAATACGCCAATCGACCGGAAGAAGGGTTTCTGGAAAAACCAAGCCAGGTGTCTTTAAAAAAGCTTCGTAAAGTGAAACAATCACTTCCCTTCGAATCCCTGCCATTAAAGGCCCGTTGGAAGTGAATTCCCACAATGTGAGAACGGGATTTTCGATCACGGCCTCGGGAAACTTCGCCCACAAGCGAAAAAGAACGGGCTTCGGTGTGTTCGGATTCCGCGCTATCGCGGCAAGAACGACGGGATCGATAGAGCGCGAAGCCCTAGACAGCCATTCCGGCTCAGTCCGGCAATCCTGCGCCAGCTCAAGATCAGAAAGTGTTTGCGATGCTCTGCAAGCACGAGCCTCATCCTCATTCGGCGGAGAGGACGCGATGGGCTCAA
>CAYRTN010000070.1:0-7666 GCA_964427235.1 uncultured Chthoniobacter sp.
TTCCGCTCCGGTGATTTTAAGAAGAAGGCTGCAGTGTTCGTCGAGGGATTGACCGGCAGGGACCTTGACGGTCGTCCAAAGTTTGTAGGCTTCACCTGGGATTTTGGCGTCGGTGGAGCGAACGACGACATGCCCAGAGAAGGGATCCTCTCGGAACATAAACTCAAAAGCGGAGTCGAGTTTCTCCGGTGCTACCTTCCAAGCGACGAGCGCTCCTTCCGCGAGATTCGTCGCAAGCAGTGTCTGGCGAACCCGGCGAATCGTCCCAGCTTCAAGCATCGCCCGAATCCGCTCAAGAACGACAGGAAGTTCAACGCCGCTCAGACGCGAGATTTCCAGAAATGGCTCACGGGAGAACCCCGATATCTTATCCTCAGAAATGGACAAAATGCGGGAGTTAATAGGGTCAGTATGCTCGGTCGGAATCATGAGTCCGAGGAATTTGCCCGATCGCAATGTTTTCTGCAATTCAATCTAGCACCAAGAAACATCAACTTGCGAATGGGAAAGCTTGTGATTGGGGGAGCGTGTCTTGATGATAGAGGGTAAGTGCCATGATTGTCGTCATAGTGAAACGCCTGCTCTCTCTTTTTGCGGTCTTGTTCTGCGTTGTCACGATCACGTTTTTGCTAATACGAATTTCGCCGGGCGGGCCGTTTGATGGGGAAAGAAAAATCCCGCCGGCAATCGAGAAGCAACTTCTAAAGAAATACAAACTCGATGGGGCGCTTTGGCAGCAATATGCGGGGTATATTGGCGATCTGCTGCGGGGTGACTTGAGGCTTTCGACGAAATACCGAAACCGTTCGGTTAACGAAATACTGGCACAGACATTGCCAGTGACCCTGTGTCTAGGTGGAACCGCCTTTTTACTGGCATCCGTTGGGGGAGTTTGGCTTGGTGCTCTTGCTGCGATGCAGAAGCAGACTTGGCGTGACTATGGGGCCATGCTCATCGCGTTGGCGGCGATTTCCCTGCCAGCTTACATTGTCGGTCCGTTGCTGATTCTTATTTTCGCTCTCACGTTGGGATGGCTTCCAGCCGGAGGGTGGGGTGGCGCATCGCATTTGATTCTGCCGACCATCACTCTGGCTGCTCCAGCAATGGCTGTGGTGGCCCGGTTGATGCGAGGGAGTATGGTGGAAACACTCGGTCAGGATTTCATTCGTACCGCTCGCGCGAAGGGATTGAAGGAATCGACTATTGTATTTCGTCATGCATTGCGGATTGCGCTTTTGCCTGTTGTTTCCTACTTGGGGCCTTTGGCTGCGCACCTCCTTACGGGCTCAATTGTGGTGGAAACAGTTTTTAATATTCCCGGAGCAGGGGGCTTTTTTGTGCATTCGATATTGAATCGAGACGGCTTTTTGCTGGGCGGGATGGTGATTGTTTATTGTGTGATGCTGGTGGTCTTCAATCTTGTCGTCGATCTGGCCTACGGCTTTCTCGATCCACGCATTCAATCCGATGTCTGATCCACGCGTTTTGACGAGATTGAAAAAAAATCCGGCGGCTTGGCTGTCGGCGGCTTTCCTTGGATTTGTGATTTTGGTAAGCGTCTTTGGTCCATTTTTGATGCCTTCGACATTGGGCGAGCCGGGGCCAAATCAATATGCCTCGCCTTCATTGAGCCACCCCTTTGGCACCGATCTCAATGGCCGCGATGTCCTTTTTCGTCTGCTCACGGGGGGGCGCATTTCTCTTCTTGTCGGGTTTTGCGGAGCCTTGGTGAGTCTGTTTATTGGAACCGCTTGGGGGCTTGTTGCCGGGTATGCGGGGGGGAGGATCGATGCCCTGATGATGAGGGTGGTGGATATCCTCTACTCGGTGCCGCGCCTCATTTTTATTCTGATTGCGATCAATGCCTTTAATTCAAGCCTTCAGGGGTGGGCCGCATCGGTGGGATTGGAGTTCCTTGTTGAGTCATCTCGAATTGCCATTCTCATCGTCACTCTAGGCGTGATCGAGTGGCTCACGATGGCGCGTATTGTTCGGGGGCAGGTGCTGTCGCTTAAATCACGGCAGTTTGTCACCGCAGCCCGTGCGCTTGGGCAATCCCATAGGCGCATCCTAATCCGCCACCTTCTTCCGAACCTCGGCGGCATCATTCTTATCTATCTCACACTTACCATTCCCGCCGTGATCATAGACGAATCCTTTTTGAGTTTTCTGGGGCTGGGAGTGCAGGCTCCGCAGGCAAGTTGGGGGTCTCTGCTTGCAGATGGCGCCGGAGCGATCAATCCCGTTCGTAGTTTTTGGTGGCTCTTGGTTTTTCCCGCCTCGGCAATGGCGTTGACATTGCTGGCGTTGAATTTCCTTGGCGATGCGCTCCGCGATGCGCTGGACTCGCGCTCGCGTTCTTAAACCATTTTCCCCAAATTCCCTCGACAGCACTGGTTGGGCTCAATACTTGTCTACCCCATGCACAACCAAGGAGAAATTTTACTGAGCCGTGATTGCGACGCCGTTCAGATCCCGAGCGGCCACCCGATCGTTCTTCCGTCGGGGATGTCTGTGGTGATCACCCAGTCTCTGGGCGGCACCTTCACTGTGGCGACCCCCGGCGGTCTGGCGCGTATTGACCTCAAGGATGCCGACGCGCTTGGCCTCGATCCAGATAAAGGAATCGAAAAGATCAAGGTCGAAGGCAGTAAACAAGATGCTGTATGGAACCAGTTGAAAATGGTTTTTGATCCTGAAATTCCCGTCAATGTCGTTGACCTCGGGCTCATCTATGATTGCCAGCTTACGACTCAAGATGATGGTAAAACTTCCGTTCTTGTGAAAATGACACTGACGGCTCCCGGTTGCGGGATGGGGCCAACGATCGCGGCTGATGCAAAAAGCAAGATCCTCTCCCTTGAAGGCATTGAGGACGCCGAGGTGGAGTTGGTGTGGGATCCACCATGGAATCAAGCAATGATCAGTGAGGCGGGAAAGATGAAGCTTGGGATCATTTGATCCCAGACGGATGCCTTGCTAAGCCGGGTCTTTTCCGAAGTATACCGTAAAGATTCGTGACGCCTCGAGGGTCTCGTGGAGATTGAGAAGCTGGCTGTTGAGCGGTTTTCTAAAAGGGCTGCCGAACGGCATCGCAAAACCGTAATTTTGCTTGTTAAAGATGGGCCCGACGACAGTGATTGGAATACGCGGATTTTTGAAATCAAGCACACGCAGGATCGGCGAATCATGAACAACGGCGGCTACCTGGCTATGGAGGAGCGCGTTGGTGGCTTCATCCAAAGTGGCAAAAGCGAGTTGATTGATGCCCTTTTTTTCCAAATAATGTGAGGCAACCGTATCTCCCACGACCCCGATGGTCTTTCCATATAAATCCTGAGGCCCGGAGATCGCACCCATCAGTTTCTCAATAGTCATTGCGCTTGTGATGCTAGAGGTCACATAAGCCACGGTCACGATTCCGAGTAGTGTCCATACGATCATGACGATGCGGCCTAAAACTCCGGGGAATCCCTTGTAGGCGGATTTGCCGGTGAGGGCGAGGGTCAGTACGTAGTAAAATGCCTCTGCGACGCCGTCCCTTCTTTTTTTCGGGAAGTCGGGGTTGTGCCGGCGCTCAAAAACATAGACACCGCAGGTCAATAGGAAGACCCCAGCGACAAGGGTCCAAAAAATTTTAAGTTTGAGAATATCCTTCATATCGCGAGACAAGCGATGGGCTATCGATTGCTGGTTGTCGGTCACAAGAATCTGCAGGCCAGACTGGAAATAGGGTTGGGAAAACTCGACCTTCGAAGCGCTGTCATGAGTGATAGGTGTATCGGCGATGAGGACATCGATCTTTCCTTCCGACACGGCCTGGATGCCTCCTTCAATCGTATCATATGTGGTGTAATCAAAGGCCCAGCCATTGCCTGCGGCGATTTTCTCCCATAGATCAACCGCTGCTCCTGTTGGGACAGGCCCCTTAATGACGAAGGGTTCCTGCCCTGCCAACCCGGCGCGCAGCCTGCCCTCCGCGCTCGCCGTGGCGCACGAACAAAAGATGAGCAGTAAGACTGCAAGACAATGCCGCACGCTCACCATTTCCGAACTTTCGAAATCCAGAACACGCTGAATGCGGATCCTACAGCGAGAATGTTAATGATGTAGAATGGCCAAAGCGCATTTTCCATCGGGACCGGCAGCCTGACATTCATGGAAAAAATACCGACAACGAGATTGGCCAGCATGATGGCAATCGTCCAAATCGTAAAATGCTTGATAAGGACGTTCAAGTTGTGGCTCACGATGGAAGCCCTTGCATCCATGAGGCCGGCGATAACTTGCGAGTAGATCTCCGAGCGGCGAAGGCACTGTTGGTTCTCGATCACGATATCTTCGAGCGTTCGAGTTTGATCGTGATCAAACCCAAGTTTTTCTGCACAGGACTTCATTTTGTCAAATAATGCCCCGTTCGAGTTGATGGCGTTCAGGATGTAGACCAAGCTTTTTTCTAAGGCGAACATGTTGAGGAGATATCTGGTTTCCATCGAAGTGATGATTCTCCGTTCGAGAGAATCCGAAAGCATGTTGATCGCTTTCAAATGGCCCTCAAAGTGGTTGATGCTTTGGTAAAGCAAGCGAAGGATCACATCTTGGATGCAAAACACACGCAAAGCGACGCGTCCCTCGAAAAGCGGGGCATCATCAGGCATCACTATTACCAAGCGATCCTCGTGAAGAAATATGCCTGTCGACGTCATCTTGAGCAGGAAGTTGTCATCGGCAGAAAAACTCTTCGGGCGCTTGAAAATGATCGCAGCATGATCAGCTTCAAACTCCAGACGTGATAACTCATCAGGGTCCAATGAAGACTGCAAGGTGTGGTAATCGATGTTGTAGTATTCCATCAAGTCCGCCTCATCCTCGATCGTCGGACTATTAAAGACGATGATTTGGGCTTCTTCGGGTTCGCAGCGCACCACCGTTCCGGCTTCTTCTGCCACACGGAAATAGGTGCGCAGACCTCCACGCTGCTTGCCTTTGTCGCCATCTGCTGGCGACTCGATTTCCGCAGGTATGATCATCCCACAACAATCTGACGATTTTCCAAAGCTCGTCGATCCGAATTTTGGCAAACAGAGCGTGAATTTCGTCCCAAGGGGCATTGCCTCCTAGTCGCTCTCGGTTTAGTATTTGATGCATGAGCAAGATTCGATTTCAAATCGTGCCCCCGATCGATCGCCCAGAATCTCCGATTTTCATTACGGGTAGCCACCCCAGCCTCGGTGAATGGAAGCAAGATCGTGCGCTGAAACTCAATTGGGCCCCTCCGTTTCATGTTGGAGAGATCGAGTCCGATACAGGTCATCATTTTGATTATAAGATTACGCGAGGGAGTTGGGAGACCGAAGCGGTGGACGCCTATGGACATGTTCCGAGCAATTTTTTTCACGACGTCTGGCTCGATGCCACTCGTCACCACACGATAGCGGATTGGAAAGACAGGTATGCTGGGAGACTCACGCATGAGCGTATCCACTCCCGCATTCTTGCCGGAACGCGTGACCTGCTCATTTGGCTTCCGCCCACCTATGGAAGTGATTCACTGCATCGCTTCCCGATTCTCATTCTTCACGATGGAGATAATGTCTTCGATCCTGCTACGAGTGCCATTTCTGGTGTGGACTGGGCTGCGGACGAGTGCATCAAGACTCTCTCTAGACGTGGTGTTTTACCGGAAACGATCGTTGTGGCCGTTTGCCATCCGGAAGGTTTTTCCGACGACAACGCATCCCTGCGGGACTTCGATCTATCTCCAGAGTTGAGCGGCGCTGCCTATGCTCATTTTATTGCGGAGGAACTCGTGCCCCATATGGATGAGCATTATCGAACTATTCCCAAGCCGATATCTCGCATTCTCGGTGGCGCCTCACTAGGTGCCCTCAATTCATTCTATCTCGCACTCAACCATCCTGGTGTTTTTGGTGGCTTTCTCTGTCTCTCGACATCTTTTGAGGATTTATCTCAATCCGTACCTGATCGCTCCGCCCTCTTGCTCGCTCTCGCTGACAAAACGAATTTAGATTCCACTACACGTATTTATTTCGACTACGGTGACCAAGGGCTCGATGAATGCTATGAAGGGTATCACAAAATCCTCGGTAGCCTTCTGCGCGAAAAAGGATGGAAGGATGGGGAGGAGTTCTTGATTCAGAGGATCGTCGGCGGATCCCATAGTGAGATCTCCTGGCGCAACCGCCTTGGGGGTGCGCTCGCTTTTCTCTCGAGGTAAGTCGCCGCGTTTTTAGTTGTCTTTGTAGTGAAGGCTCATGACCCGGATGGTCTCGGAGTCCTTGTTTGCGGTATACAAAAATAACCGCAAAGACATGTGCCCTTGTGTCCATTGGTGTCCGAACAAAGTTTGTAAGACATATCCATCGTGGCTCTTCTCTCGGGTCAGTAGTTGACCGCTTCCGAATTTAGAATCGATGTTCTGTCGGATCTCGTCATAAAACTCGCCGTACTTAACGGTGTCCCATGCGGCATCTCCGTATTGAAGTTCGATCTCCGAGAGAGCGTCACTGTCGAAATAAAAAATAGCCTTTAAAAGTAGCTTTTGAGGAATTCCCTGGACGCTGAGCGCGGTTCGCCCACCGACGGTTTTGCGTTCCACTATTCTGGCCTTGGTCCCTTGAATCAACTTCTCCACCTTTTTCTGCGAGTCACCCCACTGAAAATTATAAGGCACCCGCATCTCTTGAATCGCCGAAGCCGCCCTTGGAAATAGGCATAGAATCGCGACCAAAATGGCAAAATGGGATAATCTCATTACAATCAAACGGCAAAGATACAGACCCGCGCCCCGATCGTCTCGAAAAAAAATCTTTTTAAAAGTATTTGCCAACGTGAAGTAAATGAGCGAAGGATGGCACTTGCAGATGTGGTCGTGATTTGGTGGACATCCTGTAGGCAGATCCTCAGGTAGTTTGAAACCCGGCAGTCGGGAACAGGCCTCGATCCCAATGCGTTAATAAATAGTAAAACCATGGGTAATAAACTCTACGTCGGCAACCTGTCATTCAATACGACAGAGATTGCCATTCAAGACCTGTTCTCCCAGTGCGGCTCGGTTTCCGAAGTCATGCTGATGCAGGATAAGTTCACAGGCCGCTCACGCGGATTCGCCTTCGTAACGATGGGATCCGATTCAGAGGCACAAGCAGCAGTAAGCCAAATGCACGGCAAAGAATTAGACGGTCGTGCGCTCACCGTTAACGAAGCCCGTCCCCGTGAAGATCGCCCTCCAGGTGGCGGCGGTGGTGGATTCGACGGCCCACGTCGTGACTTCCGCAGTGGCGGCGGTGGCGGTGGTGGTGGTCGTGATGATCGCCGCGGTGGTGGCGGTGGCGGCGGTGGACGCCGCGAATACGGCCGTCGCTAATTTTTAGCGATGTCTTTTCAAAGGGCATCCGGAGAAATCCGGGTGTCCTTTTTTTTGCTCCCCAAGAGAACTTGCATGACTGAGGAAAGACTCGCTCGCGAGTAGGAACATCATTCAGCCTGTGCATGGATTTTGAATTCCCTATGCAATGAGCGTGGAGCGAAAGATTGATTCTTATTTTTTCTGATTGACGTTCACACGTTAGAATCATATCTTCAAAAAGCAATGCGGGTGTAACTCAGTTGGTAGAGTGCAACCTTGCCAAGGTTGATGTCGAGG
>CAYRTN010000071.1:0-7578 GCA_964427235.1 uncultured Chthoniobacter sp.
GCGTGAGCGAGCACGAGGTTCAAAACTTATCCGACTTGATGTTGAGTGTGAAGGGCGGGGCTTTGCTTGAACCCCAAGAGTTAGAAGGCTTGTTTGCCAAATATTGGCAGGCAGCCAGCCCTGACAGCTTTCAGTTGTCGACAAGCTCGAATTAAAGCCTTTAGTGCCAGCGAAGGTGGGTGCTCTGTGCGAGCACCTCACATGCTTTCATGGCTGTTCAGATAAACTGAACCCATCTCCAATTTCTTGGTATTTCTCCTATGTCACTCCTTAATTTGTCGATCGCTACCACTGACTACGATCATTTTCGAGACATTCGCTTGGGCTTTGTGAAACCAGAGGGCATTGATTTAAATTGGCTCAATTTAGGTCATCACGAGTGTTTTGCAAGATTCACGGCCAATCGTGAATTCGATATTTCTGAATTGTCTTTTGCCAAGTTCACCACACAAGTCACGCGGCCCGACAGCGACATCATTGGCTTGCCCATTGTGTGTTCGCGTCTGTTTAGATTCAGCTCCTTTTATGTGAATAAAAAATCCGGCATCAAGTCCGCCCAAGACCTGATTGGTAAAAAAGTAGGATCGCCAGAGTGGGCCCATTCAGCCGCGGTGTACATGCGCGGGTGGCTTCACAACGACATGGGTGTGAAGTTGCAAGATGTGCACTGGTACCAAGCGGGTGCCAACGCGCCAGGCCGCGAAGAGAAGGTTGAAATTACATTGCCAGAGGGCGTGAAGCTCACGCGTGTTGCCGATAAGTCTTTGAGCGAGATGCTGGCCTCAGGTGAAATTGATTGCGCCATTATTGCGCGTCCTCCAACGTGTTTCTTGGAAGGTCACCCCGATGTGGTTCGCCTCTTCCCCGATTTCTTGGACATGGAAGACGAGTTCTTTGCACGCACCAAAGTCTGGCCCATCATGCACATCATCGCAATGAAGAAGAGTGTGGTCGATGAAAATCCTTGGGTGCCCCGCAATTTGTTCAACGCTTTCCAAGAATCAAAGCGCCGAAGCATTGAGCGCTTGATGGACCCTGCTGTATCGCGCTACCCCTTGCCGTGGTTGGCAACCTATGCGCGCAAAATGCGCGACAAATTTGAAGGCGATACGTTTCCGTATGGCATTGAAGAGAATCGCCCCACCTGGGAGTTGATGGCCAAGTACACGTTTCAACAAGGCATTGCGCACCGAGAATTTACGCCTGAGGAAATTTTCCCACAGGGCATGATGACCAAAGTTGTGATTTAAACCTGAGAGCCCGCCATGTCAAACAACTTAGAGCTTAAGCAAGAATTGGTCGACTGCATTCGCATGTTGGAATCGCAAGACATCATCGACTACAACGGCCATGCCAGCATTCTTTTGCCCAACAACACCATGCTGATCAACATCGGTTCGTGCCAGCGCAGTCAACTCACAGTGAAAGATATTTGCACCATTGACATGGAAGGCCAAGTCATTGAAGGGGCTGGCAAGCCACCATTGGAGTTTCACTTGCATGCAGGTATTTACAGGGTGCGCCCTGATGTCAAAGCGGTCGTTCATGCGCATCCCAAATGGTCGACCTATCTCACCATGGCGGGCAAATCCTACTTGCCTGTTTATGGCCAGGGCTCACTGGTCTATCCTGTGCCCTTGTTAGATTCACCCAATTCCATCAACAACAAACCCATGGCTGACCGCTTGGCGGCAACTTTGTCAGACCGGCCTGCGGCACTGATGAAATCGCATGGCGCTGTCACTGTGGGTCAAACCATTCGTGAAGCTTTTGTGCTGGCCAACTACATGGAAGAGAATGCGCACCGCCAGTACATGGCGATGCAACTGGGCACGCCGTATTCGTTCAGCGAGCATGAAATTCAGATGTGCAAAGAAAAACTTTGGAATGAAGTTTTGTTCCAAAGATGCTGGGACCATTTCAAGGCCAAGCTGGGCACTTGATTTAAATCAAGCTTTGTTCTAAAAGTTTGCGCAGCTCAGGGGTCACTTTGGGTTCAATTCCGAACCACGCTTTCCATCCCAAGGGGCCCTGATGCAAGAGCATGCCCAAGCCATTCAAAGTTGCATTTCCGCGCATTCTGGCCTGCGCTAAGAAGGGTGTTTCAAGCGGCGTGTAAACAATGTCTGTGACCAAAGCATCGGTGGGTAACAGGTCGAGTTGAATGTCCAGTGCGGTTTGACCCACCATGCCTTGGCTGGTGGTATTGACCACCATCGCAGCACCTTCCATGAGGTCTGCACGGTCTGTCCACGGGTAGGCCTTAATGGGTTGGCCTAGTTCAGACATGAGGGTTTGAGCCCGCTCCGAATTCCGATTTACCAAGCGAATTTCTTGAGCGCCTTCTTGAATAAGCCCTTGGCAAACGGCTCGTGAGCCGCCCCCAGCGCCAATCACAACAATGGGGCCGCGCTTTGCTTGCCATTCGGGTTGAAACTCTTTGACGTTGCGAATGAAGCCCGCAGCGTCATTGTTGCTGCCCACCAAGCGGCCATCATCTTTGACAGCCACACAGCTGATGGCGCCCATCTTTTGGGCCACGCTATCGACCTCGTCAACCATCTGCATCGCTTTTTGCTTATGAGGGATGGTGAGGTTGCAGCCAGAGAAGCCTAGGGCATGCAAACCTCGCAATGCGGCTTCCAAGTTGCCAGGTTGAATGGCCAGGGGAACATAGACCCCTTTGAGCTTTTCTTGTGCAAACCAGTGGTTGTGCATCAAGGGAGAACGGGAATGCATCACGGGCCAGCCCATGACACCCGCCATTAAAAATCGATCTTGAAGGTTCATGGGGGTGTACTATATATTTGTTTAGGGTGAGATATTTTTTCAAAGATTGCGATTGTTATGTTCATTCACAGGGCTTTATGGGTTGTCATGACCATTTTGTTGGCAAGCCATGTGGTAGCGCAGCCTAAGGGCGATGTGACCAAGGCCAGAGCTTCTGGCCAGACGGAAGAGCACACCCCTGTGAACATTTGGCCTCAAATTCCTTTTGTTCGTGCCAAAGACCTGTGTCAGTACCACGATGCCTATGGCCGCACCAAGAGCGAGCAAATGGCTGAACTCACTCAAACAGTCAGAGGACTCTTGCGGGAGGGGGTCGATTCACGCAACATGATGGCCTTGCTCAATACCCTGGACGACCAGCTGAATCAGCAAAGAACTGTGGCGGGCAGCAGCCCTGGCATGGACATCATGCTGTCTGGCACGCTCAAAGCTTCACTAGACCGGGTGTACCGTGACCGCAGCCCTCAGCAGCGAAATTTTGCTTTTTTCAATCCAAGCCCTGTGAATGAATTGATGCGGCAGCAACGCACTTCTCAGTTTCCTGCGGTATGGAACCCTCTGCTTATTCGTGGACTGTCGGGTGTCGCTTATGGCACCTATTCCTATGCGCCAAGTTGCAAAGGCGACTTGCTGGTCACAGTGCATGTCGACCTCGCTTGTGGACATACCTATCATTTCCAAGCACAAGGTTTTCCTGAACAAGTCATGCAATACATCGGAATTCAAATTTTTGAAACATTTCAAAAAACACAATTTCCTTCTAAATTGAAAATTGGCAATCAACAACTAGAGCTGGTGGGCGCGCCGGGCTCAGGCGTAGGCCGTGCACCTTCACCCAAGTCTGCAGAAATGGCCTGCAAGGCCATCAACGCGCGATTGCCCACAGAAGACGAGTATGAATATTTGTCCAATGTGGGTGATTGGAATGGCGGCGTCACTTGCGCTCGCGGAAAACTGTGGGCCATGGCCAACAACAAGGTCATGGCACCTGATCTTCCCAACCCTTCACCTGTTCGGTCGGTAGCCGAGTTTCCTGGTCAAGAATTTAGCTATTACTGTGTTCGTTAATGACACCTGTTTGAATCAACATGCTCTATAAATTTAAATCCAAAGCCACTGGCGATCTGATCATGTTGGAGCCAGATGCCAAGCGTCTGCTCAAAATCATGGGCCGAGAAGATCAGATCAAAGGTATTTTTCTGGCGGATCAACTGCCCTTGGCCATTGCAGCACTTGAGTCGGCCGTGGCAAAAGAAGAGCTTGACGGTCTTCAAGATCCAAAGCAAATTAGCCTGCGTCAGCGCAGCTCGCCCATGTTGAAGATGTTAAAGCAGTGCCTTAACCAATCGGTAGACGTGGTTTGGGGCGTTTAACACCTAGACGATTTTCACAGAGCTTCTCATTTGGTAAACACAGGCCCCGTTAATTTAAAGCCAGCTTGAATATTGCGTTTTGCAAACCAGCCTTGGTTCATTTCAAGTACAAACCGAACGGGTTTCTTTGAGCAGTGTGAGTCGTCGTTCAGGGGCTTCATGTCGGCCAAATTCACAATGCTGCCGTCATCTAATACAAATGCTGCTGTCAGTGGCAACAGGGTGTTTCGCATCCAAAAACACTGAACAGCCGGCTGTTCAAAAATAAAAAGCATGCCCTCGTTCTGAGGCATTTCTTTGCGCCACATGAGCCCAATTTGCCGCTGCTCAAAGTCTTGTGCCAACTGCACTTGAATCAAGTGCATGCCCGCATTCAAAGTCGTTCGTTGGAGTTGGGTTTGCGGTATGCCCTGTGCGCTGGCAGAAAATACAAAAGAAAAAGACAAAAGACATCCGACTAAGCATTTCCAAGCTTGCTTGCCAGAGCCTAAAGGTAGTTGAAAGAGGTGGTTCATAGGGTTGTCGAAGGGGAGGTCAGTTCAACGGGATTGTGACTGATTTTGTCCTAGAATGATTTAACGGAGATTCGCTTCATGTACCAACATATTCAAGTTCCAGCACAAGGCAAAAAAATCACGGTCAATGCTGATCAGACATTGAATGTGCCTGTTAATCCAATCATTCCCTTCATCGAGGGCGATGGCACCGGCGTTGACGTCACCCCAGTCATGATGCGGGTGGTGAATGAAGCAGTGCAAAAAGCCTACCAAGGTCAACGCTGTATTCACTGGATGGAAGTCTTTGCAGGCCAAAAGGCAACACAGCATTACGGCTCTGATGTTTATCTGCCTGCAGAAACTTTGACGGCTTTGAAAGAATACGTTGTTTCAATCAAAGGCCCTTTGAGTGCGCCAACCACCGGCAATATACGGTCACTCAATGTGGCCATCCGCCAAGAACTGGACCTTTACGCTTGTTTAAGACCCTTGCGATATTTCAAAGGAGTGCCATCACCCGTTCGTGAGCCAGAGAAAACCAATATTGCGCTTTTCCGAGAAAACTCTGAAGATATTTATGCGGGCATTGAATATGCTGCGCACAGCGAAGAGGCTCAAAAGCTCATAGCTTTTTTAACCAATGAGTTGGGTGCTACGACCATTCGTTTTCCGAATACCTCGGGTATTGGCATCAAACCTGTTTCTAGCGAGGGTACACAGCGACTCATGCGCAAGGCCATTCAGTACGCCATCGATCACGACAAACCCAGTGTCACCATTGTGCACAAGGGCAGCATCATGAAGTACACGGAAGGCGCGTTTCGAGATTGGGCTTACCAACTGGCTCAGGCAGAGTTTGCAGCAAAACTCATTGACGACGGCCCTTGGTGTCATATTCAAAATCCTAAGACAGGCAAGAGCATCACTGTCAAAGACATCGCCATGGATGCGTTCTTGCAGCAAATCCTCATGCGCCCTCAAGAGTTTTCGGTTGTGGCAACTTTGAATTTGAATGGCGACTACATCTCAGATGCAGTGTCTGCGCAAGTCGGTGGCATTGGCATTGCGCCAGGCGCCAACATGTCAGACAGCGTGGCATGCTTTGAGGCCACTGTGGATGCACTGGCCAAGTTTGCAGGCAAGGACTACGTCAACCCTGGTTCAGAAATTTTGTCAGCAGAAATGATGCTTCGTTACATGGGCTGGTCAGAGGCGGCTGACATCATCATTCGAGCCATGGAAGATGCCATTCAAAGCAAACGTGTCACCCATGATTTTGCAAAACTCATGGAGGGCGCGTCTCAAGTCAGTTGCTCTGGATTTGGTCAAGTCGTGATTGATTTCATGTGATGTTGCATTTGCCAGCTGAAACATTTGCCTGACATGTACGAAGAAAATCAAAACTTCGTGCCTGAATCTTTCATGATGTTGTACGTCAAGCCCGGTCAGTACAAGCCCAGTTTGCCGCGCACTGAGTTAACGCAACGCTATGAGTTGTGTGAAGACATGGCCAACTTGTTAATGGACACGGTCAGC
This sequence comes from uncultured Chthoniobacter sp., assembly GCA_964427235.1. Lineage (GTDB taxonomy): Bacteria > Verrucomicrobiota > Verrucomicrobiia > Chthoniobacterales > Terrimicrobiaceae > UBA967. The sequence goes on from CAYRTN010000071.1 coordinate 6,197, forward strand.
ACTCAGCAATTTCAGCTTGGCATTGCAGAAGACGATGCCCTTGAAAAATGTTGGCAGGGCTTGATCGCCGAGCCCTCTATGGTCAATCCTGAAGAGGCTTTTTGGGTGGTTTGCAGATTGGCTGAACTGTTGTCTTGGCCCATCCCTGAATCGCATTGGAATTAGTTGGCGAGAAGCACTTCTCTGCCAGATTTAGCAGACTCTATGGCGGCCTGACAAATTCGCAAGTTCTCCAGGCCCCAGTGGCCGCTGTGCCAGTGTGAACCCTTTTCTCGCCAAGTTTGTTCGAGCTCTGCCAAGACCAAGTCTCTTGGGCTTTGATGCGATGGCAAGTGAATTTCAGTTTGCCCAGATGCATTGCAAACCATCAAGCCGTGCGGAGTTTGCCGAATATCGCCCTGACTGCCACTGACCACAGTCAGTCCAAAATGAGGCTGATAGGGCGCTTCAGCCGGAATGGCGTCAAGTGCCCGTTTTTGCTTTGCTGCCAATTCTTGCGCAGCCGATTGGGGTGCTTGGTTGGCGGTGTACCACTTCCGAGCATCTGCGGTCTGTCTGTATCCCCATTCGGAAACATGCTGCGTGAAGTCCATGCTCGACATGCCACCGTACCCGTTGTAAATGGCCGTTGCAGCTGCACCATTTTCAAAATCTAAATAGATGGCATGGGCTCCCACGGTGTTTCGTTTGGGATCGGTGTTAAACAGCTTGGCCTTCACCGTCTTGACAGGTGAATGACACAAGGCACGCAAAATATCAATTTGGTGTGCGCCTTGACGGAGCAGCACACCTCCGCCCAATTCCGAATCTAACTCTTCGGGTCTGCGTGGCCGATACACCCAGTCAGTGAAACACCAGTTATTGACCATGCTCACCGTGCCTATTTCGCCACGTTCAATGATTTGCTTCATAGCCTGTATGGGCGCATCAAAACTGTGCGAATGACCCACAGTCAAGTGCCGATGGCATTGGCGTGAGGCTTGCACCATGGCGATGCCTTCGGCAACATTGCAAGCCATGGGTTTTTCAACCAAGACATGCCAGCCGCTTTCTAAACAGGCGATGGCTTGTTGTGCATGCAGCGGAGTGGGTGTGGCCAGGTAGACACCATCGAGTTCAGAGACTGTTTTGAGCTCCGATAATTCGTGAAAAACGGGAACGCCTAAAAGTCGGGCAGCTTTTTGAACTTCGGGATGCGGCTCGACCACAGCCACCAACTGAAAGGATGAATTGGCCTGAATGGCTGGAATGAATGCCTGCGCAGCTGCGCCAAATCCAACAACGGCAATTTGAAGAGGCTTGTCTATGGCCACGGCCTAAGTCGTCCGCATTTATTTGGTCTTTTTAACGACGGTTTCTTCAAACATCTTGAACCACTTGGC
>CAYRTN010000072.1:0-7575 GCA_964427235.1 uncultured Chthoniobacter sp.
GCGTTTGCGGCTGAGCCTGCCATTACCATTTATAATCAAGGTTTCGCGGTCGTTCGGGATTCTCTGCCCATCGACCTCAAAGCTGGTCCGAACCAAATTACCTTTTCTGGAGCGACGGCCAAGCTCGAGCCGGATTCCGTGATTCTTCGCGATGTCGCGGGTAAGGTTCAGTTGCAAATCCTCGAGCAATCGTATCGCAACGATCCCGTCTCGGAGCCCATGCTTCTATCCTTCTTTGAAGGGCAATCTCTCGATTTCATTCGGCGGGAGGCGAACAAGCCGGACCAAACCATTTCCGCTAAAATCATCCGCAGCGGCTATGTGCCAGGGGGTGCTCCCGTTGAGCCCATCGTGGAAATGGACGGCAAGCTCCAATTCTCCCTGCCTGGTCAGCCCATCTTCCCTTCTTTGGGAGAAGAAAACATCCTCAAGCCAGCCCTCGCTTGGCAAATAAAAGCCCCCGCCGCCGCCAAGATCAACGCGGAGGTCGCCTATGTCACGCAAGGGTTTTCGTGGCAAGCCAGCTACAATCTCGTCGCGCCAGAAAAAGGTGATCTCGTAGATATTGTCGGCTGGATCACCATGCAGAATGATAGCGGATCCGGTTTTCAAAATGCCAAAATCAAACTCATGGCCGGCGACGTCAATAAAGTGCAATCCCCGCATTCGCCAATGGCCAAAAGAGCGTTTCCGATGATGGCAGAAATGGCTATGGACGCACCGCCGGTCGTTTCTGAAAAAGCCTTCGACGAATTCCATCTCTACACCTTGGCTAACCTCGTTACGCTTCGTGATAAGGAAACCAAGCAAGTCGAGTTCATTCGGGCGACTGGAGTCAAAGCCGATCGGCTTTATATTTATGACGGGGCGACTCTCAATAGTTGGCGTGTGGGCATGAGTGTCGGTGCAGACCCGGGCTACGGCACAACTTCCAACAAAAAAGTGCATGTTTATCGCGAATTCAAAAACAGCGAAGCCAACAAACTCGGTATTCCTCTCCCGAAAGGTCGAGTTCGCTTTTACTCCCAAGATGACGACCGCCAACTCGAATTCGTTGGAGAGAATAACATCGAGCACACTCCCAAAGAGGAACTCGTTCGACTATTTATTGGGGATAGCTTCGACCTCGTTGGCGAACGCAAGCAAACCGACTTCAAGCTCGATGAGGCCAACCATGTGCTTGAGGAGACCTTTGAGGTGAAGCTCCGAAACCGCAAAAAAGAAGCGGTCGAAATCCGCGTGGTTGAGCACCTCTTCCGTTGGACGAACTGGACTATCGTGGACAAAAGCCAAGAGTTCCAAAAAACCGATGCCCAGACCATCGAGTTCCGTGTCCCCCTCAAGCCAGATGAGGAAAAGACAGTGACTTACAAGGTCCACTATACTTGGTAATGGAACGGTTCCTATTGGGGGATAGATGATCCGTTGCGTAGCCCTACCTTTTTATGGGGCCCCCGCGTGGTTTGGGTTCAAACCGGGCGTCTTTACTTTTCTTGCGCAGCAGCCTCGACGGGGATGGTCGGGCGGGTGATGGGCTTGACGGAAATGGATCGTTTTTCGCCGTCGCGAAGGACGAGTACCTCGACGAGGTCGCCGGCGGTGAGAAAGTAGGCGGCGTCTAGGACGTCTTCACTGCAAGTCACAGGAATCCCGTTGATGCTCAAAATAACATCTCCGGCTTTCAGGCCGCTCTCTGCGGCGGGTGTCCCTGGGCCGAGAGTGAGGATTTGTGCGGTGGATCCGGCAATTGGAGCGGTTGCATCCTCCACCTCGCCACCTACCCAACCGGGACGCAATTCGCCGAAGCGCGAGATGTCCTGTCTTGTTTTTTCAGCGGCACGAATTGGCAGGATGTGACAGGCGGTTCCATCGCCGATGCGGGCCACAAGGATACCGATAACCTCGCCGGCAAGGTTCAGTACGGGGGCTCCACCCTCGCCGCGCTGGACGGCCATGTTTGCCCTGAAGTGGGATGTGGCAAAATATTTTCCAAGATGCTGTCGCTCGCGAGCGGCGATCATACCGAAATTCGAGCTCACTTCATACTCCTCTGGAAATCCAATCAGGATCACAGGTGTGGTCTCAGTGATTTTATCCGAATCCCCGATTGGGATGAAGGGGGTGGTGCAATCGACTTTCAGGAGGGCGATGCCATTGCGGTCATCGACGGTGATGACGCGTGCTGGAATCAGGCGACCGTCGAAGCTCACCTTCACATCTTCCGCATTCATCACAGTGCCGGCATGGGTGTAGATGACTCCCGAGGGATCTACGAAAAATCCACTTCCGACTCGGATGCCAAGGTCATCAGTGGCATAAATGCGTACGACTGATCGACGGTGTTGCTCAAAAATCCGGCCGAACTCGGTGCAAATGTTTTGGGCCGTTGATTGATCCGCTGCGCAAAGCGGGAGGGAAAATAGGGGGGCAGTGAGTGCCAATGCCCATAATGAATTACAAAGCCAATTCACTTTTATTTGTTAAAAACTATGAGCCGAAGCGTATCCGGTCGGTCTGGTTGGCAGCACGTATTGGACCGAAGAAACGCGTTTGGAGGGTTTGGTAAAAGCGCTTTGAGCGGAACCAAGTCGCGTCTGTGCGGCGGAGGAGAGATTCCATTTCGCTGGTGCGTCGGCTGTCTCGTCGCCCGACCATTGCAATGTCACCCCAGCTGCAATCACGGCAACGGCAAAGGAGGAAGCCGTGACGAGTCTTGGCACAGGTATCGGCGCAAAGAGGGAGGAAAATCGATCCCAGGCGATATTCCAAAATGGTCGGTGAATCACTTCGGCCCTCTGGCGGAGTTGGAACTCGGCGAGAAAATCTTCGAAGTAATCCGGGCGTGGTTGCTCGTACCGTTTCAATCGTAGCAACTTGGAAATGCTTTCTTCAGACTCCATAAAGGGGATTAGTGTTTCATAAACTCTTGCAGGTGATTTTGCAACTGTCGGTGTGCATAAAAGAGGCGCGAGCGTACGGTGCCTTCAGAAATTTTCAGGATCTTCGCAATTTCCGCGTGCGGCATCCCCTGAATATCAAACATCGTTACAACGGCCCTATGCTCGTGAGACAGCTTGAGCATGGACTCGTTCAATTTCTTTTGAAGTTCCACCAAGTTGGCGTCGTGGCTAGGGTCGCCATTGCTCGTGGCTTTAATGAAGTCGGGATCGGTCAAGATCCCATTATCGACATCATCGAGGCTCATGGTTTTGCGGCGATTCCGTTTTTTTAGGAAATTGATCGTCATGTTCACCGCGATCGTGTGCATCCATGTGTAGAAGGCGGATTTGCCCTGGAAGCCGTTGATAGATCGATAGGCCTTGGCGAAGATATCTTGGAGAAGGTCGTTTGTATCCTCATGGCTGGCCGTCATATTATAGACCAATCCGTAGAGCCGTGGACTGAACCTCACCACCAACTCATCAAAAGCCCGAGCATCCCCCGCTTGAGTGCGGGAGACTAACTCGCTGTCGGGCGTTTCGGGATTGTCCATGAGTGAGCCGATCTGGGTATCAAAAAGAAGTGGGTTTGCGGAGAAAAATCGCAGGGCCCTCAGTGGGCCGGAAGGTTCAGTCCGCTTTCCTCGCCGCAGACCACAGGATCGCTGGATGGAGTCGGCTCTGGTGAGCGTGTGGATTTTGGGGAGGTCTTTCCCCAGCTGCGCCAACCTTCGCGGCATTCGAGGGAGAACCAGAGGCAGAGCCCGTCAATGGCGGTTCGAAACAGCGGACGGAGTCGGAAATTGAATCCCCCCACTAGGTCACGGTTTCCGGTATTTCCCGATCCAAAAACGCCGCGTTCGCGACGCGAGCGGGCCATCGCGGCCAATCGGCGATTGTAGAGCCGCATGAGCCAAAAGAACGGCCCCGCCTGCGGTGGCGAAAAGGGAGGAGCGGCCAAAAAGCGAGGCCCGCTCTGATAAAGGAATCGAGCCACGTAGAGGTAGTAGCTTGCGATATCGAGGCGGAAGGCCACGCGCATGAGATCGAAGTCGCCGAGATACTCGTATTTATTCTGGTAAAGCGCTTCAAACATGCGGGCGTAGCTTTTCGAAAAGTCGCGATTGTGGGCGGCGATGAGCGGAGCGGCCTCCTCTCCGGCTTGACATTTCAGGATGAGTTCCACGGATGCAAAAACAGTGTAAGCGATCCAATCCATCCCCGGACTATATAACGGATCGATAAAGGCGGAGGCGTCGCCGACCAAGGCAAAGCCATCGCCTGCGAAGCGGTCTGAAAAATAGGGGAGATTCCGGCGGAAGTGGACGTCGCCCTCGACGAATTCGGCACCCTTCATCATCTCGCGAGCGGCGGGGTGTTGAGCGAGAAACGCGCGCAACTTTTCCCCGACGGTGCCTGCGTTGCGCTCCCAATCAATAAGGCGTTGGTCAATCACCGCGCCGATGCTCACGTCACCGCCTTTGAGTTGGATCCACCAAGCCCACCATCCCTCGCCGACGAAGTGGTTCGTTGCCGTTCCGCGAATGCCATAAAATCCCTTGCTCCAATCTGGCGCGGCAGACGCGATTTCCGGGGCGTCCCAATCCCGTGTTCCCCGCCAGCGTGTCCATACGGCCATGGTCGGATGGGCCTCATTGCTGCGCAGCCAGTCGTTTTCTCGTGCGATTTGGCATTTGACTCCCGAGGCATCGATCACCCATCGGGCGAGAAAGGTTTTGGAGCGACCGTCTTGACGGATGCTCACGCGCTGTTGCTTTCCTTCCCTCAGTTCCACGCTTGCCACGCTGGCTGGGCGCAGGATTTGTGCTCCCGCCGCTGAGGCGCGAGAGAGGATTTCCTCATCGAGCACAGATCGGTCGATGAGGTAGGCGGGAACGGTCGAGAGGTAACGCCCACCGATTTCCGAGCAATCAGCCAAGGAGCCGTCCTTTCCTTTGTGGGAATACCAAAAGCGGAGGCCGTTTTTAGAAATTTGGGTCTGGGCAAGGAAGCCGGTGAGTCCGAGTACGCGCGTGAGAAAGAAGCTGCTCACCTCTGTGGTTGCCTCGCCCACACGGCGTTTGAATGCGGTGTTTTTTTCTACGACAACAACGCGGAGGTTGGGGGCGCGCTGCTTCAGCAGTAATGCGGAAGACGATCCAGACAGGGCGCCGCCGATAATCAGCACATCACACTCTTCGTCAGCAAGCTCGAGTTCGGGGTGATCCATTGCGCGGCATATTAAACAGCGCAGCGTCGCGAGGCCAAGGATCATTCGCGGGAGTGGACGGAGTTGGTGAAAGGGTTTAGAATGGCGAGTAACAACGCAACTCGACTTCCCATGCCGATCTACGAATTTCACTCGCCCGATACGAATAAGATATACTCGTTTTTCGCCCGCAGCCTGTCCTATGCCGATAAGGTCCCCAAGTGTCCGGATGATCCTGCCGCAAGAATGGAGCGGATGGTTTCCAAGTTTGCATTCACAGGGCGAGCTAAGGAAAAATCAGATACGCCAGAGGCTTCAGATCCTCGTATGGAGAAAATGATGGCGGAAATGGAACGCGAAATGTCCAGTCTCGACGAAAATAATCCCGATCCCAAGGCCCTAGGTCGCATGATGCGCAAGATGACCGAGGCCACCGGCCAAGCCATGCCCGACGGGATGGATCAAATGATCCGGCGCTTGGAGGCGGGCGAAGACCCTGAGAAACTCGAAGAGGAATTCGGCGATGCCTTTGAGGGAATGGATATGCCAGAAGGAGATGCGGGCGAAACTCTGCCGACTGGATCGCGCGTGCGCCCCGTCCGTATGGAGAGGGATCCTGCGCTATACGAATTTGGCGACTATATCTGATCCTGGGAAGGCTTGGCGGGGAGAAGGTTTTCTAGAAACGTGGCAGATTCACTTCGGATGATGGCCTTCTCGGTTTCCGGCCGTTTATTCCAAGAGCTCACCATCATGCTTGTGCGCGGATTGGAGGCGAACCGCTGGTCGTGGCGGTCGTAAAAATCCCAGTAGAGGAAATTGTAAGGGCATGCCCCTGGGCCGGTTTTTTTCTTTGGATCGAAGTGGCATCCATTGCAGTAGTTGCTCATCTTCGAAATGTAGGCTGCCGAGGCAGCGTAGGGCTTGGTGGCCATGAATCCTCCATCCGCATGGAGTGCCATGCCAAGCACGTTCGCCGCCATGACCCACTCGTGAGCATCGATATACATCTCCAAAAACCAGTCATGCGACTGCTGCGGATCGATGCCGGCGAGAAGCAGAAAGTTCCCGAGTATCATGAGTCTCTGGATGTGGTGATTGTAAGAGGTGTCGATGGCTTCCGTGATGGTGCGGCTCAGGCATTGCATGTCCGTCTTCGCCGTGTAGAAAAACTCTGGCAGAGGCTGGGTGGCATTCAACGCATTGCTGGAGAGGTAATCCGGCATCTTGAGCCAATAGACGCCGTTCACAAACTCCCGCCAACCCATAATCTGGCGGATAAAGCCCTCGACGGAAGCGAGTGGAGCGGCTCCATTCCGATAGGCTTTTTCGGCGGCCTCGACACATTCCATCGGGCTCAAAAGTCCTAGATTCAAGGGCCCTGAGATCAGGCTATGGAAAAGCGTGGGGGAATCCAAGAGCATCAGATCTTGATAATCCCCAAAGTGAGGGAGTCTTTCATGGATGAACGAGGCGAGACTCTCAAGCGCTTCGGTGCGAGTCACTGGCAACCAACAGCCCTCGGCTCGACCGATGGCAGTCGGGAAAAAGCGGTTGACGTCAGCGATGACATTTTGAGTGATCGCGTCGTGGCGCAGGGACTTAGTTCCGGATACACTCGGTCGAGGTGCACCGTCTTTCTTCCAATCCGAAAGAGTCTTGCGATTATCCGCATCGAAGTTCCAGGCTCCGCCTTCCGGTTCGCCGTCATGGTCCAAAAGAATCCCCAATTTTTGCCGTGTTGCTCGGTAATGTTGCTCCATAAGCAAGCGCTTTTTGCCTTGGGCGGAACGGAGAAATTCGGCACGCGGAACCACGAATTGGCAGGTAGGGGTGACTTGGAGAGGAATTCCATTTTCATTGGCGATTTCCTCGACCCGGCGCTGCTCCCCGTAATTGTTCGGCTCCATCATAATCAGTGATGAAGGCTTGAAGTCGGCAAAATGCTTATTCAGCGACGATGAAAAATCCGTGGAGCCGGTGAGGGCGTGGTAATCGACGGTCCATCCCGCGTTGCGCAACTCCTCCGCAAAATGGCGCATCGCGGAAATTTGAAATACGCGTTTGATTTTGTGATGTCGCGCGGCAGGATTCGGGCATTCTATCATGAGCACCACGTCGCTATCCCGGTCACCGGCGCGTAGCGCGCTATTCCAATGCGAAAGTTGGTCGCCGAGAACAAGGAGTGTTTTTCCAGCCATGAAAGATCAAGACAATAAAAACCCCTTCGAGTCGAGACCGGAAGGGGTTTTTGTGTAAATGGATTTAAACGATCTTAGAACGCGAAGGCCACTTTGCCGCCGCCCCAGAAGGTGCTGGGCTGGGTGATGCCATAGAGGTCCTCGAATGCGTAGCTGTATGCAACATAACCGGAAATGGTGATGGTATCGTTAACCTTCCAAGGAAGGGCCACGCCGAATTCCACAT
>CAYRTN010000073.1:0-7565 GCA_964427235.1 uncultured Chthoniobacter sp.
ATAAATCTCCCGCCCGTTGAGAGGGGTGGTATCAACCTCCGCTTGCGGCGCCGGCCCACAGGCGGCCAGCAAAAATGCCGATAAAGGCAAAATCCCGACGGAAAATCTCATGGCTTGGCTTCGCCGGGACTTGCAGCGGGCCTAGGCAGTCCCAAGACTTGGAGGATGTCGCCAGCCATTTCCGCACCATGGGAAAGCTGGTCGATACTGTAAACAAGCCGGAGATTTCCCTCGGGATCGATAAGCGTGGTATTCGTCGAGTGGTCGATGAGATAATCCGCATCGTCCTTGGAGGCGGATTCCGCCTTTCGATAAAAAGCGCCATAGGCACGCGCGACGTTTCCAATGGTTTCCTTGTCCCCAGTCACGCCTGTGAATTTCTCGTCAAAAAGGGGAATGTATTTTTTGAGAACCGCAATCTCGTCCCTCTCATCCACACTCACGAAAACGACTCTCACCCGCTGGCGAATCGAGTCCGGGAGCAGCCGACAGGTGGCCGCCAAGTGGGCAAGCGAGGTCGGGCAAATATTCGGGCAGTTTGTGAATCCAAAATTCAGCAAAATCACATTGCCCCGCTGGTCGGCCAAGCGAAAGCGATTTCCGTCCTGATCGATGAGTTCAAAAGGATACGCCGCGCGCACGGGTGTGATATTTTTGCCAAACCAAACACCGGAATCCGCCGGTCGAAAATTCGCAATGTAAACAATTGTGGCGCCAATGATGGCCACGAGGGCAAGCGTTTTAAAGATGGCGGAAAAACGGGACGTTGGCTTGCTCATCGACGTGTCGGCGGAAAATCAAACTTCACGCAGTTGCTGGATTTCAACGGCGGCATCGGGTGCTCGGAATACAGAAGTACCCGCAACAAGAATGTTCGCGCCGGCTTGGACGGAATCCAAGGCCGTGCGGGCATTGATACCGCCATCCACCTCGATGTGGAACTCGTGTCCGCCTTGAGATCGCCAAAATGCGGCTTGGGCGATTTTCGGCAGCATGTCGGCGAGGAAAGCTTGGCCGCCTCTCCCGGGATTCACGGTCATGATGAGCAAAATATCAAAGGCCCCGAGGAAGGGTTCGATTTTTTCTATGGGCGTTTGAGGACTGATGGCGAGCCCGGCAAGGAGACCTGCCTCGCGCACGGTGGCCAGCGTTTTTGAGACATCGTGGGAGGCTTCCAGATGAACCGAAATCGAGGAGGCGAATGGCATGAATCGCTCCAAATAACGATCCGGATGGTCGATCATGAGATGAACGTCCAGCGGCAGGGGGGTATAGCGAGAGACGGCTTCGACAATGGCGGGACCAAAGGAGATGTTGTCCACAAAGTGCCCATCCATCACATCGCAATGAATCCAATCCGCGCCAGCGGAAGTCACACGCTCCACTTCGTCGCCCAACCGGCTGAAGTCGCTGGCAAGAATCGAGGGTGCAACGATGATTTTACGCGAAAGCATATGTGTGGCATACCTTATGAACGTGGAAATTGCCAACGATGAATATTACATGAAGGAAGCCTTGCGGCAGGCACGCAGAGCTTTTGCCGCTGACGAGGTGCCTGTGGGAGCCGTCATCGTCCGAGAAGGTCAGATCATTGCTCGCGCTTGGAACCAAGTGGAAATGCTCAAGGATGCCACCGCGCACGCGGAAATGCTCGCTATCACGCAAGCCGAGGCCGCCATGGAAGATTGGCGTCTCACGGACTGCGACCTCTACGTAACGAAAGAACCCTGCCCGATGTGCGCGGGAGCGATCGTTCATGCGCGACTACGGCGGGTTATTTTTGGATGCCCCGATGCCAAGGGAGGCGGAGCCGGAGGCCTCTTAAACATCCTTCAAATGCCTCAACTCAACCACCGGAGCGAGATCACCCCAGGCGTCATGGCCGAGGAATGCCTCCACCTGATACGGGAGTTTTTCCGAGCCAGACGCCAATCGACGCTTCCACCGACATCCGAGGATTAAAATTCGAACCCTCTTTTTTGCGTTATGATACCTCCTTCTTTTCTATGAAATGGATTCTCTTTTTAGCCACCGTCCTGTTGCCTCTTTTTCCCAGCCAGGCTGCAGACGTGAAGCTTTCAGACAAGCAAGCGATGGAGATCGGCAAACGCATTTGGGCCAATGAATGCGCCGGCACCATATCGGGCCTGACTTCATGGAACAAAAGCGAGGCGTTTCCCTCCCTCGGAATCGCCCATTTCATATGGTATCCAAAGGGAAAGCGGGGACCTTTTGAAGAGAGTTGGCCCGGATTGGCCAAATATCTAGAGGCAAATGGAGTTGGCTTGGACACCTGGATGCTCGGTGCCTGCCCGTGGGAAACACGAGCGAGCTTTGTGGCCGACCTACAAGGTCCTCGGCTCACCCAATTGCGCAACTTGCTCTCGAAAACCATCGCCCTTCAAGCTCGCTTCGCGGCCATGCGACTGGAATCGTCTCTTCCCAAAATGCTTCAGGCCGCTGGGCCCAGCAAATCCGCATTGGTACGCGCTAACTTTGAACGCGTCGCCGCACAGCCTCTGGGCTTTTACGCGCTGATGGATTACGTGAACTTCAAAGGCGAGGGAATCAATCCCACGGAGCGCTACAACGGCGCTGGCTGGGGGCTTTTACAAGTCCTAGAGAACATGAATCCTTCCGAGCCAGCGTTGCCTGCGTTTGCGCACGCGGCCAATGCGGTTCTTACCCGCCGCGTGAGAAACTCCCCGCCCGCCCGCAATGAAGCCCAGTGGCTCCCAGGCTGGCGCAACCGACTCCAAACTTACCTCAAATGAACAAGGACGAAATCGCCCCCATTTTTGAAAACATTGCCCGTCTGCTGGAACTCAAAGGCGAGAACCCCTTTAAAATCCGTGCCTACACTCACGCCGCGCGTGCTTTGGAGACGCTATCCGAGCCGCTCGAAACCCTGATCGCCGAAGATCGTCTCACCGCCGTCGATGGGATTGGCAAGGCCACCGGAGAAAAAATCACCGAACTCGCCGCCACTGGACGCCTCCCCTACTACGACAATCTACGCGACGAATTCCCTCCCGATATCCTCACGCTTTTTGATCTTCAGGGACTAGGCGCAAAAAAAATCAAAGTCCTCTGGGACTCGCTGAGAATCGACTCGATCACCAAACTCGAACGGGCCTGCAAGAGCGGCACTGTCGCTGAACTCCCCGGATTTGGCGAAAAAACTGCCGCCAACATTCTCAAGGCCATCGAACACATCCGCAAATTTGCCGGTGCATTCCGCTTTGGAGATATTGCTGCGTTGGCTGCGGGACTTCTCGAAGACTTACGGACCCATCCCGACGTCAATCTCGCTCAAATTGCAGGCAGTTTTAGACGCAAAAAGGAAATCGTCCGAGATTTGGATTTCATTGTTTCCTCCCGCAACGCGGAAGGAGTGATGGCCTTCTTCACCACCCATCCTCTGGTCGAATCGATCCTCGCCCACGGAGCGACCAAATCGAGCGTTGTTCTGAAAAGCGGCATCCAGTGCGATCTTCGCGTTGTTCGTGGCGAGGAATTTCCGTTTGCCTTGAATTACTTCACCGGCAGCAAGGAACACAATGTTCGCATGCGCTCACGGGCTCTCGCCCGCGGATGGTCGCTGAATGAATACCGCTTCAGCCCGGCAGAGGGAAAAGAACTCCTCGAGCCTTTACCTGAAATCCACGAGGAAAACGACATCTACCGCGCTCTCGGCCTTGATCCCGTGGAACCCGAACTTCGAGAAAACATGGGTGAAATCGAGGCCGCCGAAAACCACAAGCTTCCGCGTCTTATCGAATGGTCGAACCTTCGCGGCACCTTCCACAACCACACAACCGCGAGTGATGGCAGGGCCTCGCTGGAGGACATGATCAAAGCCGCAAAGGAACTCGGGCTCGATTATCTTGGCATCGCCGATCACAGCAAAAGCTCATTTCAAGCAAACGGACTCGATGAAAAGCGCCTCGCGGAACAAGTCAAAAAAATCCACGAAATCAACGCTCTTGACCCAGATTTCCGTATTTTCACAGGCATCGAATGCGACATCCTCAAAGATGGTTCGCTTGATTTTTCCGATGAGATCCTCGCCTCGCTCGACTATGTCGTCGCTAGCGTTCACTCCTCCTTCACCATGCCTGGGCCGGAGATGACGGCCCGTATCATTCGCGCGATTTCCAATCCTTACGTCACCATGCTCGGGCACCTGACCGGCAGGCTCCTCCTGAGTCGGGACTCTTATCAACTCGATGTTCCTGCGATCATCGAAGCTGCTGCGTCTACAGGAACAATCATTGAACTTAATGCGAATCCTCGCCGGCTCGACATGGATTGGCGCTGGTGGCCGCTTGCTAGGGAAAAGGGCGTGAAATGCTCGATCAATCCCGACGCTCACACGACGGAGGGACTCCAGGATGTCATCTTTGGTGTCGGCATTGCCCGCAAAGGATGGCTGACCAAAAACGATGTGGTCAACACGCAATCCCTCACCACCATAGAAGCCACACTGCAAACAAAGAGAGCTTTGCTGCACTCCTCTCGAGCATAATCGATCTCCTCAATGAAGCCTTGTTCCCAAATGCTTGCCACTCCGTTGGCGATGATGATTCTTTTTTCGGCCACCAACCCCTCCCTGATTGTAAAGACCTCCACCGGTCCCCGCATGGAACCCGGATTGGAACGTGCCGTAAAATGGAAGTGGACCGTCGAAGCGAATGCGGATTCAGACTGGGGCCTCCCCATCCAAGACATTCCAGCACTTCACCCAACGGCTTCCACGACCCAGCCAAACCAACTCGCTCTGAATCCCTCTACCTACGAAGTCAAAAAAGGCGACGTATTGGTTCGTATCGCTAAAAAGTTCAAAGTCTCCGCCGCCGATTTAAAGACGCACAATCAACTGACCGGTGATCTGATCCACATCGGCCAGATCCTCCAGATTCCCCCACCCCAAGAACGCCGCGCCACAAAAGCCACACCAAGCAAGGGAACTGATACCGCCGCTCAAGCCCCGCCAACCGACATCGTCGCTCAGCGTGTGTTTCTCGACCGACAAGGGTTTTCGACCGGCCCGATCAGCGACTCGCCTACCGCCGACTTTGAAAGAATCCTTCAACTCTACCAAAGCGCGAAGGGCGAAGTTCCTCCTCCCACAGAAATCTCTTCGCCCTCGACGGATTACACGCTCCGAGCCGCGGACTTTCGATTCATCGCCCCGCCCAAAGCCGCCCGAGCCCACGCTCCATCGGCACAGCCCCAACCCACACCCAAACCTACGCCACCACCTCCACCAACCTATGATGAAATGGTCTCTGCGAAATTCTTGGCTTACCGGTCTCCATGGGAATTTGTTGCGGAACGCTTTCACTGTGATGAGTCCTATCTTCGTAGAATCAATCCCGCCCTCGGATCATACCCACCAGTCGGCTCCTCGTTTCATGTCCCGAATGTCACTCCGTTTGAAATCGAAAATATTTCCCTGACCTCGGAGCAACCTGAGACCGATCCCGCGCAACCCGTGACGGCATCGATCACGGGGCTGTCCCTACTGGAAATCCGCAAGTCGGGACACATCATCGCCGCAATGCCTCTCTCCAAGGCCCGCCCGGGGCTTGCCGGACGAGGAGAGTGGAAAATTCTAGGCACCATACCGCGCCCAGCCATGGAGACTTATCAGGAACCGCGCGTGGTCCAAGTGGAGACCTCTAGTCCGTTCTACACCAATCCGAATCCCACACCTGTGCAGGCCCGAGCGACACTCTCGGCACCCCAAATCCTGCCACCCGGACCGAATAATCCTGTGGGCGTTCTTTGGATCAACCTCGCCAAAGGAGACTCTACAGATCCTCTTCCCTTTGGACTTCACGGAACCAGCTTGCCAACGGAAATGAATTCATTTGAAGGCATCGGTGGATTTCGCGTTTCCAATTGGGACATCATCCGGGCCGCCAAACTGCTTCCCAACGGCACCAAACTTCAATGGAAACCTTGATTTGATGCCCCATTTAAAAGTTTCTGTAAATTCCCTTATTCTTGTGCGAATTTGCCTCCCATCAGCATGAAACTCAAAATCTGGTCACTCACGGCGCTCGTCGTCGCTGTCTCTGCTCTTTACCTCACAAGCGCTTCCTTGTCCGCCAAGGCCCAACTCCCCCCACGCCCAGCTTTAACGGCCGAAGCGGCTACAGCCGGCCTCCCCACTGTTCAAACAGCGCCCGTAATTGATCCAACTCCAGAGCCAACTCCGACTCCTCTTCCACCAAGGAAGCAGTCCTACAATAAGTGCCATGTCGCAGGTTCCGAGATCGCCATCACTTTCGATGATGGTCCGCATCCGAAGCTGACGCCCATGCTTTTGGATATGCTGGAGGAACGAGGCATCAAGGCGACCTTCTTTCTCGTTGGCAAAAATGCCGCTGATTATCCCGAAATCGTCCAACGCATCGTCGCCGAGGGCCACGAGGTTGCGAATCACAGTTGGTCGCATCCCCAACTCACCAAACTTGGCCCGGACGCTTTAAATGCGGAAATATCTCAGACCAACGAGGCCATCCATCAGGCTACGGGCATCAAAACGACCATCATGCGCCCGCCCTATGGAGCCACCAACGCCTCGATCACAAAACGCCTCAATGAGGAATTTGGACTCACTGTCATTATGTGGTCGGTTGATCCACTCGATTGGAAGATTCGCAACTCGGCACATGTCACCAAATACATCACGGAAAACACAACTCCCGGAGCCATCATCCTCGCGCATGATATTCACCCCACGACAGTCGAGGCCATGCCAGCTGTTCTGGATACCCTCACCGCCAAAGGTTATAAGTTTGTAACGGTATCGGAACTCATAGCCTTAGATTTTCCCGAACCAGTCCAACCCACCCCGAAAACGACACCCGCGAAGACCAAGAAATAGTCTTCGAACGCCGGATCAGTTTCCGTATTTAATCGAGCAACCGTAAGCCTCGGTCTTCGAAACAGAGACTGGTTTTCCAGCCAGAGTTTCATTAACAGCGGCTTGGACATAGTTTTTTGCATCGGCGATCTCCGCGGGATCCGGAGACTTTTTGTCATCAATCGCGCCGTGATAAACGAGAGCGCCGTCCGCATTGATCACATACATCTCGGGGGTGCGCTTGGCTCCATAGATCCGGCCGACCTTTCCCTCTTCATCAAGCAGGTAGGCGGTCGCTTTGGTGCCGTTTTCAGAACAGGATTGGGCGACTTCCTCGACCGTCATATGGCCCTGCTTCCCTGGCGCAGATGAGCAAATAGAGATCCAGACGACTCCCTTGTCGGCGGCTTCTTTTTGGAGCTTCTGCATGTTGCCAGAGCCATAGTGTTTTTTGACGAAGGGACATCCAGAGTTGGTCCATTCGAGCACGACAACCTTCCCTTTGAAATCGGAGAGGGACGTTTGTTTCCCCTCGCAATTCGGGAGAGTGAAATCGGGCGCCGATTGGCCAAGCTCGACGTCGGCATGAAGAAAACCCGCTAGTGCCACCAGAATGAGAAGGGATTTTTTCATAGATTCCAAAAATGCCACTTCGATTGCGCTTAAGCAAGCTGTCACGGAAGACGAT
>CAYRTN010000074.1:0-7526 GCA_964427235.1 uncultured Chthoniobacter sp.
CCGTGAACGTTGTTTCCGCCGCCTAAGTCGGCAGGCATCACAATCCAGGTAAAGCGGCAAGATAGCTCGGGTAGACGGGCTTCCAACCGCTGGTCCGCAACTTCGCATTGCTAATCCGTTTGCTCGTCCATCCTCTCTTGCGATTCATATCAGCGGGACCGGACGGGGGAAGCTCACGTTGGCAAAAGCCCGCGATCCACTGGTAAACTTCCGCCTGCGTGGCTGGCGTATCGTCACACACATTATAAATCCCTGTCGCATTCACGGGATCGGCAAGATGCAGGAGCGCCGCAGCGGCGTCATCGCGGTGGATTTGGTTGATCCAACGATGGCCCCCCGCCTCCAACAGAGCGGTGCCATCCAAAAACTTTCGCAACAGCACCGAACGTCCTGGCCCGTAAATTCCTGCCAACCTAGTCACAATCCCCCCAGCGGTGAGAGCGATTCCCTCGGCCTCCAAAAGGATCCGACCAGTTTCACGATCCGGCACGGCTGGCGATACCTCGGTCACCCAACCTCCATCAGCCTGGGAGTAAACCGACGTGCTTCCGGTAAAAATAACCTGCTCCGGCTGGAAGGCGGCGAGAAGATGGGACAAACCATCGCGATAAACAGCCCTGTAGGCCTCGGGTCCACCCTTGCCAGAACTGGCACAATGGATCACCAAACGCGGACGCAACCACTCCGGGGGTGCGGAAAATGGCTTCGAAATATCGACCGCCATCACGGGATAAGGCCTGCCTGCGAGATTGGCAGCGGATTCTTCCGAAGCACAGAGACCAAGAACGCTCCATCCCGCGTTAAAAAATAAACCGGCTGCGGTGTCACCTAGGAAACCACAGCCGGCGAAAACAACCTGTTTCAAGTCCTAGGAAGGAGGGTTGAAATTAAAGCGGATTTTCATTTTCGCACGCTTCGCATTGTTTTTGGCTTTGCGGCGGGTGCGTTGAACGGGCGTTTCGAAAGCGCGAAGGCGACGGACTTCGTCCATGAGGCCTTCTGCATCGATTTTACCCTTCAGGCGCTTGAGAGCGCGATCAATGGGTTCACCTTTTTTTACGATTATTTCCGGCATTATATTCACCTACTTTCTTGAAATTGGGATTGGAAGACTAGCTGTCCGCTCCCAAAAGAGTCAAGCAGTGGTTTTTTGCTTTAAAAGCAACCACTTCTCAAATGAAGATTTGCATTTCCTGTCGCCGCACTCGCAAGATGCCTCTTCCCGTCGGATGTTGACAATCTTCCAGCGCACGGCACAAAAGGGCACCATCTTATCGCATCCATGAAAATCATCGCCATCTCGAATCAAAAAGGCGGAGTCGGAAAAACGACCACCAGTGTGAATCTCGCTGCGGCCCTCGCCGAAAAAAAAGCCCGCGTCCTACTCGCGGACATCGACCCTCAGGGCAGCGCCACGAGCGTTCTTCTGGGCAAGGAGGAGGGGGCCCCGAGCATCTATTCCGCCCTCATTGGCGAAAGATCGGCCGTCGAACTGGTCCTACCGACACGCATCAAAAACCTTTCCCTCATCCCCTCCGATCTCGATCTGGCCGGAGCGGAAATCGAGGTGGCCAGGATGGATGATCATATGATGCGGTTGCGTGTCGCCTTCGAGAGCCTCCGCAAGCAAAACCTCTTTGATTACCTGCTCATGGATTGTCCACCCTCGCTTGGCATTTTGATGTCGAACGCGCTCGCAGCCGCAGACGAGATCTTCGTTCCCATCCAATGCGAGTATTACGCTTTGGAGGGCCTCGGCCTGCTCATGGAGGTAACCGAGCGCATACGCGCCAGCGGAGCAAATCCCTCGCTCTCGATTTCCGGGCTATTGCTGACGATGTTCGATAGCCGCACCAACCTGAATCCCGCCGTCGAAAAGGAAGTTCGCAATCACTTTCAAGAGGTCGTCTATAATACCGTCATCCCTCGGACGGTCCGCTTCGCCGAGGCCCCGAGTCACGGCCGCACGATCCTCGAGCACGATCCCAACGGCATCGGATCCGTAGCCTACCGCCGGCTGGCCAAGGAATTCCTCGATCGACAGAAAAAAGGCATCACCTTCGTTAACGCGCCCGGACAGTAATTTTCTTTGCCCCTTTGACATTCGCACTCTACAAAAAGCCCTGACTTTGCTTAATCCGTCTCCATTCCAACTGAAACTTTTGTGGGCGGCCATCACGGCGCTGTCGTGTTTGGCTATTGGCGCCGTCGTATTTCTTGTCGGTTCGCTGATCGTGATGGGGATTTCGTTTCTCCAACCCGTATTGATCCCCGTGGCCGTGGCAGCGATTCTCGCGTTCCTTCTCGAACCGGTAGTCAGGTTTTTCATTCGATTGCGTCTGAGTCGCCTGCTCAGTATCGTCATCGTTTACATTGCGGTCACAGGCGTACTTGTGGGTCTGCTCGTTTACATCCTCCCTCCCGCCTACCGACAAGGCACGACCCTCGTTAAAAACTTCCCCCAGTATCTACAAAAAACCGAGGCCCTTTCGGTCCAGACCATCAATAGCCTCCAACGTTTCGCGGAGATCGAATTTTTCCGACAGGATCGGGAAATCCAAACGCCCGGCGATCAGGTTTCCGTGATGTTCAGCAACGCGATCAAGGATGCCGGCAACTGGATTCAACAAAAAATCCCTGATCTGGCCGTCGAGTCAGGAAAATTCCTCCAGCGCAGTGTCGGCGGCTTTCTGGGGGTTTTCGGCCTCCTCCTCAGCATGATTTTGGTTCCCATTTTCCTGTTTTTTTTCCTCAAGGACAGCCCGTCCATCGCGGATAACTGGAGTCGCTATCTGCCGCTCCGCGCCTCTCCTCTCAAAAATGAAATCGTCTCGCTTGTTGTCGAGATCAACTCCTATCTCATCAGCTTTTTTCGTGGTCAATTGATCGTCAGCCTCATCGATGGAGCCATGATTGCGGTGGCCCTTCTCGCGATGGGTTTGGATTTTGCGATCCTCATCGGGCTCATGGTCGGCGTGCTGGGGTTAATTCCTTATCTTGGAATGATGATCTGCTATGTGCCCGCCGTGATCATCGCTGCAGCCCAGTTTGGGGACTGGACGCACCCGCTCATGGTGACTGGCATATTCGTGCTCGCCAACAACATAGACGGCATTTTTATAGCCCCAAAAATTGTAGGTGAGTCCGTTGGTTTGCAACCTCTTACTGTTATTCTTTCCGTGCTCGCATGGAGCTTGATCCTCGGCGGACTGCTTGGCGCGCTGCTGGCCGTTCCGCTCACAGCCACCATCAAAGTTTTGCTCAAACGTTACTTTTGGGACCGCCCTGCGGAAGCCCACGCCGCAACGCTGCTCACCCCCGAACAAGAGATTTAAATTGAATCCCGGTCGGTTCCGTGTCTTTTTTAAAATGTTATTTACCTTATGAAAAATTCTTCAGTGATTGTACTGGGTTCTGCGTTGGCCGTTTTTGTCATGGCCGCCTGCGAATCCAACAGTAATTCCAACTCCAAAGGATCAAACCGATTTGGATATCGCGGATCGTCCAGTTCAACACAGTACGCCACCCCGACCCCCACGCCTGAAGGTTTGACTGACCAACCGCCAGCTCCGATTGTGCAACCCACGCCTGAGGCCACGCCCGCTCCGACGCCTGCGCCAGCCGCTCCAAGGGATGTCGCTTACGGTACACCAGTTCCCGGCAAACCCGGCTTCGTGACGAGCCCGCACTCACCGTATGCCGGCTATGTGGACGTGCGTGGGTTTCCGCCGAACACCGAGGTGAAATGCCCCTACTCGGGCAAGATCTTTCTGGTGCCCTGAGCCGTCGCATTGCCATTCTTGGCCCAGGGCTCATTGGCGGTTCGCTCGCCTTAGCCCTGAGCCGTATCGGCCAGCCTTGGCAAGTGAGCGTGTGGGCCCGCCGCGAAGAAGCGGCGCTTGAGGCGGCTGGTTTATTGCCACGCTGCCGCGTCTCCCGTGATCTCTCCGTCGTCCTCGCCGATTGTGATATGGCCGTCCTTTGCATGTCGCCGCAGGCGATTCAGAATTGTGGCGAGGATTTAAAAAAACATCTCCCAGCCAACGCCACGCTCACCGATGCCGGTAGCGTGAAAGCGAATATTGTCGAAGCTCTGGAGTCCTCATTCGGTGGGCGCTTCATTGGCGCGCATCCGATGGCAGGATCCGAGCAAAGCGGGATCCATGCCGCCAGAGCCGATCTTTACGAGGGGGCCACATGCATCCTCACCCCGACCCCTCAATCCGAAGCAGAGTCACTTCAGATTACGCGTGAGCTCTGGATAGCCGCAGGCTGCAAGGTCTGCGAAATGAGCCCGCACGATCACGATCGCGCCATCGCTCGTGTGAGCCACCTGCCCCATGCGGCAGCATCCTGCCTTGTCCACGCCGCCGTTTCACAGAACCCCTCGTTGGCCGAACTGGCTGGACCGGGGTATCGTGATTCGACGCGGGTTGCCGCTGGACCAGAAGGCATGTGGACAGAAATTCTCTTCGACAATCGCAACGAGGTTGTAGAAGGAATCCGCGACTTGCAAAACACGCTCGAGACATTGAAGCTCGCCCTCGAGCGAGGAGAGCGACAGGGAGTTGAGGCCATTTTGGCGGATGCCCGAAAACTCCGCTCCAACCACCCGATTACGAAATGATGGCATCCAAGGAAAAAAACACACTCAAATCCCGCAAGGCGGCCCGCATCGAAACCGAGATCACCGTCCCACCAGACAAAAGCATCTCTCACAGGGCTGTCCTTCTTGCCTCGCTCTCGAATGGAGCCTGCACGATCACGAATTTTTTGGAGGGTGAAGACTGTCAGAGCACCGCAAAGGCGATGCGCCAACTCGGCATCTTCATCGAATCTCCTGAACCCGGCACGCTTGTGGTGGTGGGCAACTCCGGCCGTTTTACGAAACCCTTTGGTGATATCGATTGCGGCAACTCCGGCACAACGATGCGTCTCATGGCCGGCATTTTGTCCGCTCAGGGATTCCGTTCCCGAATGATCGGTGACGACTCGCTCTCGAAGCGCCCCATGCAACGCGTCATTGATCCCCTTCGCGAAATGGGTGCCGAACTCTCGGCCGAAGGCCCCAAGTCCTGCCCGCCGCTTTGCATTGAGGGCGACCGGGAACTTCACGGCATCACCTACCGTCTTCCCGTAGCCAGTGCCCAAGTGAAAAGCGCCGTCCTTCTGGCCGGACTCTTTGCAAAAGGGACAACCACGGTGATCGAAAATGTCCGCTCCCGTGACCATACCGAACGCATGTTCGAGTTTTTCCTCATCAAAACCAAACGCGAAGAAATCTGGGAAAATGCGAACTCGCCAAAAAACCGCCGCCTTGTGGAAGTCCGCACCACCATTGAGGGCGGACAAATCCCTGAGTCGAGAGACTTCGCGGTTCCTGGCGATATTTCCAGCGCCGCATTCTGGCTCGTCGCCTCAGCGGCTCAACCAGGTTCACGCTTATTAGTGAAGGATGTGGGTCTCAACCCCACCCGCACGGGCATCATTGACGTCCTCATCCGTATGGGCGCCCGCATCCGTGAGGTCATCGAAACCTCGCTCCACGGCGAGCCAGTCGGGAATATCGACATCAAGGGCACCACACTCCAAGCAACGACGATCTGCGGGGCCGAAATCCCGAACGTGATCGATGAAATCCCCGTGATCGCGGTCGCAGCGGCACTGGCGAAGGGCACCACGATCATACGTGATGCTGCAGAACTCCGAGTCAAGGAAACCGACCGCATCGCGGCCGTGGCGTCGAACCTCCGAGCGATGGGCGTGACGGTGGAGGAATTTCCCGACGGCATGGCTATCACGGGTGGCTCGCCACTCAAGGGGGCCAAGCTTCCTTGCCACGGCGATCACCGCATCGCTATGGCCTTCGCGGTCGCCGGCCTTTTTGCCGAAGGCGAGACCATCATCGAGGATACGGCTTGCGTGAATACCTCCTACCCCGGCTTCGCTGAAGCCCTCCGTCACATTCAAAAAGGCGGCCACATCAAGGGGAGCACACCCGTTCTCAGCGGCTTCAAAAATCCAACACCATGACCATTATTGCCATCGACGGCCCAGCCGCATCCGGAAAAAGCAGCGTTTCCAAGCGACTTGCGCGACGCCTCGGATTTTCCTATGTGAACTCCGGCTCGATGTATCGCGCTGTCACATGGGAATTGCTCCGTCAGAGCGTTGATCCAACGAACGCCAACAGCGTAAAAACCTCCCTCGACTCCATGGAGCTAGGTTGCGGGTTCACCCCCGAAGGCGAATCCTTCATTCGCATCAACGCCCAAGTCCCGGATGCCGAACTCAAGGAAAGCGTCGTTAACAACAACGTCTCCACTGTCTCCGCCATTCCTGCCGTGCGACACCTGATTGTTGAACGCCTACGCGCCCTCGTGAACGAGCGCGATGTGGTGATGGAGGGTCGCGATATCGGATCGGCCGTTTTCCCCGATGCACCCCATAAATTTTATCTCGATGCTTCACCCGAAATTCGCCGTCTCCGACGTGCCGCTGAAGGCCAGACCGACAGCATCGATTTGCGCGACAAGCAGGACTCCAGCCGTGCCGAGGCTCCGCTGCTGGTGGCCAAGGGCGCGTGTGTCGTGGACACCTCCCACCTGACACTCGATGGCGTTGTGGAAAAAATCGCACAACTTCTTGCTGACGCTGGTCTTCATCCGCGATGACGATTATTTACAATATTTTTTACAACCTAGCGAAGCTCTTCGCTCGGATGTTTTTTTCCATGCGGGTGGTGCATCCCGAGCGCATGGTGGAGTCTGGTCCACTCATTATCGCCGTCAACCACTCCAGCTTCTTTGATCCACCCCTAGCGGGCATTTGTAGCCGTCGTGGCGTTTACTATCTTGCCCGCAAGACACTTCTCAAATGGCCGTTCTTTGGTCCGCTTTTTCCGGCCATGAATGTCATTCCCGTCGAGCGTGACGGCAACGACATGTCGGCCTTGCGTGAGGTCATCAAAAAAGTGAAGGAGGGCAATGGCATCGTTCTTTTTCCAGAGGGAACCCGCTCAAAGGACGGTCACTTGCAACCAGCCCGTGCTGGCATTGGCCTCGTGATTGCGAAAACCGGCGCGCCTGTCCTACCGATGCGAATTTTCGGGGCCTATGGTGCTTTCCCAAAAAATGCCAAGCGACTCCACCTTTCTCAAATTACCGTCGTGATTGGAGAGCCGATTCACTTCACCGAAGAGGAAATTTCGAACCCCTCGCGCGAAACATACCAAAACCTGAGCGATCGGGTGATGAATGCGATCGCTGACCTCAAACTCTCATGATTTCCACCGAACGCGCCTGCGCTCCACTGCCCTACCTCGCCATCGCGACCCTTTTGCTTTATGTCCTTCTGACGGCATCCCCTTATGTGCTCCCCCCAGCCAAGCTCGCTGTGAAGGTTTTTGTTTCCCAGCCCGCACCTGCAGGGAATTGATTGAATCGCCATGCACTCCGTATAAATTGGAAGAATGTTCAAAGAACACGACTTCAATTACGCGATGGAAAATACGCGCGTCGTGGTAA